>JAFQLU010000069.1 GCA_017396465.1 Clostridia bacterium
ACCACGTGGGCACCAATACGCCGATTCCGAGAGAAGAGCAGTATCTGGCGCATTTAGACCTTTTAATGAGTCTTCCCGGCGGATATCCCTGCGTATCGCTTCTGCCCGATATGTTCGGTCAGGGCGCGGTGGATACATTCGTGAGAAAAATCCGCGAATGGGATGAAAACCGCAAAAATGCCATGGCATTGATTTATTGATTATAAACTGACATAAAGCAGATGTTATCCAAAAAGGATAGCATCTGCTTTTATTACGTTTCGTCGCAAAATGTTACAGTGCGGTTAAATAAATGCGACAGTTGTGAAATATTCGTGACAATAAAAATATGGAGTGATATACTTAATATGTATATTTATAATTGCCAATCATAGTCTCTGTGGAATTGGAGCGAATGCTCTAAAATGATTGTAGGAGGGAAAAAGATGAGAAGTCCGGTTTACCGTGATGTGGAAGAGGCAATGCTGGAAAAAGTGTATCACTATCTGCTGGAAAACGGTCTGGATCACTTTTCTATGCGCGAATTCTGCAAAAGCACGGGAATATCTATGGGTAGCACATATTACTGGTTTGAAAACAAAGAGCAAATGATTGCCGAGGCGGCAGAATACGGTCTTTCCAAATTGGCGGAACGGATTTTCGGATACGTTTTTACGCAAATGGATCAGCTGGATGAATTTTTTGCAAATATTTTAGAGCAGATGGAATATGCAAAACCGCAGTTTCGTTTGCTGGCTCGTCTGGCAACCAGCCCCGTATACGGCGCGCGTATCAAACAAGCGGCAACGCTTCTGGATGCATCTTATGTCAAATATATCAGCATGTTTGCGGAGCAGGCGGGATGTGATGCCGAAGAGGTTGCGCCACTGGTATATCTGTGCGTTTCTGTTTTGGTCGACTATGCTATCTGGGAAGATAAAGAGGTTTCGCAGATGCAGTGCGACTATATCTGTAAACAGTTGAAAAAAATCTGTGTCGGCAAAAAGGAGCAGTAAGAAGGCAATATCAATATGTTTTATCCAACATGGTGCGTTTTCCGGAAGGAGAACGTGGAAGTGTTGTATGAAAATTGGAATCGTGTGTACATGGTTTCAAAAAGATAAATTTTTAAACAGGAGGAAAGAAACATGAACAAAACATGGAAGAAAAGAGTTGGAGCGTTTATGCTTGCAGCTCTGTTTGTGCTTGTTGGTGCAATACCGGTTTTTGCCGAAAAAGCTTCAGCACCTATCGAGCTGATTCTGGAGGATGTGACAGACTCTGATGCAACCGTACTTTCCGGTCAGGCGAAACTGAAGGTCAGCGTGAAAGGCACGACAGAAAGTGTGTACGGCGTGCAGACCACCTTATCGTTCTTTGGGGACCTGTCCTATTCATCCGTACAGTTCCTGCAGGGGGAAAATGATCCTGCAAGTGGTTCGTTCCAGGTGTCCCAGAATCCTGCGGACGTGAATCTTGACATGACAGTTGCACCTTCTATCTTAAGCAAGAATGCATTTGATTTTTCTGACAAGACTGATTTATTCATTCTGACATTTACAGGTGAGCCCGGTGAAACCATTGAAGTGACCTTGGATGAATCCGAAACCAAGTCTTACTTTACAGTAGACCACCTCACCGAGGGCAGATACATCGGCGTGGATGCAGAAACCGAAACCATTAGCTTAACCGCAAGCTCCAAGCAGGGTGGCAGCATTGATGCGACAATCCGTCTGGAAATGGATGCGCTGCAGGATATCGGCTTTAAGTCGAACTTTGACGGTAGTGAGCCCTACTATAAGGATCCCGGCGTTTGCGTGGAAATCATCGGAGAAGAAAACAGCACTAACTTAAAACTGTTTTTAAGCGATTTGCATCGCGTGACTTCTGCAAATGTTCCTACATTTGAAATCAGAACACAGCTTCTGGCTGAAAGCAACTATACTGTAAAGGTAACCGGTATGGGTTTTGCGCCTTACACAGTAGAGGGTGTGGATTTTGCAACGGTTCTCACTATCGGAAACACGAAGTTTGTTCCCGGTGATGTGGACGGCAATGAAGTGGTGGACGGATACGATAAAGCGCTGTTTAATCTGATTGTGGAATCCGAAGAATATAACGAAGCGGCAGACTTTAACCGCGACGGTAAAGTGAATAACAATGACTTCAGCATCATTGCTCACCTGCCCGATGTGGAAATCGGCGGCGATGATAACGAGGAAGAAGATCCCGAAAAGCCGGTTCCCGCAAAAATGGAAAAACCGAATTTATCCGCAACAACAGATGAAATTGAGGTAGAATGGGAACTGCTGGACGAGGATGAAGATACACCCTATCCCGTAACCGGCTACGAAATACATTACGGCACCACAGCTGAAATGAAGAATGTAGAAGAAGTTGACGATCCCGAAGAAACCAAATTTACATTGGAAGATTTAGAGGAAGACACAAAATACTATGTATGTATTGCCGCTGTAAATGAAAACGGCAGAGGTGAATTCTCCAAAACTGCAAGCATCTCCACAAAAGAGACCTCCTCCGGCGGTGGCGGCGGTGGTGGCACCGGTGGAGGTGGAGGCGGTGGTGGTGCCGGCGGTGGCGGCGGCAGCACAGGTGATAGCCGTCCTTCCGCAGGTACAGGTACAGGCACCGGAACAGGAACAGGTAGTGGTAGTGGCGATGTTGCCGTAGACCCCGTAGACCCCAAAGAACCTTTCACAGATTTAGGCAACTACAGCTGGGCAAAAGAATCTATCTACAGCTTAAAGGATGCAGGCATCATCAGCGGTACCAGCGAAACCACATATTCTCCCGCGGCAAACATCAAGCGCGGCGACTTTATTCTGATTCTGTCCAGAATGCTGAAACTGGAGGACGCTTTCACAGAAAACTTTGCAGACGTTCCCGAATCCAGCTACTATTATAACGCAATCGGTGCCGCAAAAGTGGCAGGTATTGCAAAGGGTGACAGTGAAACCAACACCTTCAGACCGGAAGATACCATCACAAGACAGGATTTAATCACTCTGGCATACCGTGCATTCTTAGATGCAGGCTATATCGAGGCAACAGAAGACGTTTCTGCGTTAGATCAGTTCGCGGATAAAGACCTGATTGCAGGTTATGCGGCAGAAGCAATGGCTTCTATGGTTTCTGCAGGCATCATCAAGGGTAGTGACGGCAACGTAAACCCCTTAGGCAACGCAACAAGAGCAGAAGTTGCAGTGATGTGTGCAAGACTGGCGGCATTGATGAAATAATCAAAAATAATAAAACCCGGCGGAGGGGAACCTCTCCCTTCCGCCCTCTTTCAAAGCGCATAAGTTATTGCTTGCTTGTGCGTTTTGCAGGGGGGATTTTTATGAATCTACCAAAAAAATTATGAAAAGGAGTATAAAAACATGAAAGCAAAGAAATTTTTGTCTGCTATTTTAGCAGGCGTGATGCTGCTTATGACAGCATCGTTCACAGTTTTTGCGGCTGACCCGGATATTTATGAGGTTAACAGCGAAACAACATTTGCGAGTGTCATTCAAAACGCAAAAGATACCAATGGCGATGGCGTTATCACATACGCAATCAGCGGCAAAGCATCTATTGCCGGCGGTTCTATTGTGACGGACAGTACCGTTACAACCATAAACATTGTTGGTAAAACAGCGGATGCAGAGCTTCACATCAGCGGTAATAACGCCGGCGCGTATATTATGGTGCCGAACCTTCATGTGAATGTATCAGACATGACTCTTACCAAGGTTGTAGGAAATTATATTGGGGATGCCGGCTACAGAAACCGCTTCTTCAGTATCTCTCATGGTGATACAGTAACTTATAAAAACTGTAAGTTCCCTCTTGGCGCATGTGCATCCACCAACAGTGGCACAACACGTCTGACCACATTTGATACCTGCGTTTTCAGCGCAACCGACTATTATAGCTTATGGGTGTATGATGGAAACGTTGATATCAAGAATTGTACATTTGACGGCGTAAGAGGTATCAAGGTTTATGCGGAAGATGAAACCTATCCTATCATCACAAAAATCGAAGGAACAAAATTTGTTGGTTTAACACAAAAACCAGCTATTGTTTCTACTCAGCCGGGTAAAATTGCTGTGACAAACAGCACATTCACAGATTGTACATACGGCGTTTTGGCAAATGAATCTTACAACGGCAGTTTGGCAGAAGTTACAATTGATGGCAAAACTCCCGAATATGTTGCCACCGTAAATGGTGCTTTGTATACCAATATGGAATACGCAAAGGCTGAAGCTGATGAAGCAAATGCAGAAGTGAAAGTTCCTGTTGCAAAAATTGGTAATAAATACTATACATCTTTAGACGAAGCTCTGGCTGATGCAGAAGCATCCGGTGCAACCGAAACTACAATCGGATTACTGCAGGATGTTACAAAAACAACGAAATTTAATGGTAAAGTAGCAAACTTAACCATCGACTTAAACGGAAAAACATTATATATTGCAGCGTCGGATAACTATGCGAAGGGTTATCTGAAATTTATGAATGGTACAGTAGATATCACCGGTGTTGTGACCGAAGGCGATTCTATTTTCCATATGCTGGGCGGTGCAGATATTCTGTTTGAAAATGCAAAGCTGGTTGGTGAAAACTTCGTAAGCGCATTCGCGGTAATCAACTTAGCATCCGTAGGCTCTGATGCCACATTCACAAATTCTACTGTTGCATTAAAGGATGAGTTATCTACCAATGGCGGATTTGTGAAATCCGGTTCTACCGTAGACAACATTGTTACCTTTGATAACACCGATGTATCCCTTACAAATCTGCTGAAAGCATTTGTAAATAATGATATCCGCATCGAAAACGGTTCTGATGTTACCGTAATAGGCGGCGAATATGGCTTCAATGTTCCGAAACTGACTGTAAGCGACTCCAAACTGTATGTAAGCGGTTCTTTAGAACCCGGTATCAAAGTGGGGAATAATCCAATCATCATTTCCGGTGACTCTGATGTATATGTAGAAAATATTGCACATAGAGAAGCAACAAATACCGGTGCGATTGAAGTAAAAGATACAGCATCTTTGGTTGCTGAAACCATTTCTTCTGCTCTTTTAACCGGCATGACAGTTGCAGACACAGCTACCGTTGTTTCGAAAGCAGACAAAATTTCTGTTGAATTCGTCGAAGTAGAAGACGATACAGATGAATACTTAGATAACGCACTTTGGAACATCGTTTTAAAGGGTGCAAATGCAGAAACAATCAACAGATTAAACTCTGCAGAGCTGACATTCGCATTGGCTGACGGCGAAGGCGACATGGCGTACGAAATCATCGAAAGCAACAGCCAGATTGATATCAATCCTGTGAACAACTCCAAAGACCACTATGAATTCCATTTCAAGGGTAAAGAAGGCGTTGTGGACACAGCAAATGAAATCGTAATCGGTCAGGTGGCATTTGAAGGCTACGGCGATGTAGACTTCAGCGTGGATGCAAACGGAACAAATGTTGTTCATGCGACCACAATTTCCGACAATATCGTTGATACCTTCCGCCCCGGCACAAGCACAACTGCAAAGGTTGGTATCCTGGATATTTCTGCTGTAATCGATTCTGCAATCGAAACAGTAAAAGAAAACTTAGAAATTCACATTGCATTCCCCAACGCAGTAAACAAGAATGCATACACATATCAGGATATGACCGTAACCGTTGAAAACGACGATTTAGGTCAGCTGTATGTAGTGAAACTGGGCGAAAACAATGCGGCAAACATCACTGCAACACCTGTTGCAGAAGCTGCAGGCATTGCTTGCACAGTAGATAGCGACGGTTGCTATGTTGTAACCTTCACAGACATTTTAGTACAGCACAATTCCTACGAAATCACCGTAGAGGGTGCAGGCTACAGAACAGCTCGCTACACCGTTCGTATGACAGAAGACAAAACTGTGAACTTCTGGAACAACGTAAAAGATGCGGATGCTTATATGGAAGTATCCAAGAGTGAAAGCGTAGCTCCTGCTAAACTGAACTATTTAGCAGGTGATATCGTAAAAGATAACAAGATTAACGTATATGACTTGTCTGCAGTTGTATCCTACTTCGGTGAAGCAGGATTATCTGCAACAAAGAACCCCGAATATGCAAAATATGACTTGAACCGTGACGGCTTCATTGATTCTAAAGACGTTGCAATCGTTCTGGTTTCCTGGGGTAAATAATTCAAAAAAGCAATGAAACGGAAAGGGAATTTTCCCTTTCCGTTTTTTGCGTTTTTCTTTCGTTTTCTTTCTTGCGGTATTGCATTTTTTATTTGCTTATGCTATAATTAACACATACAGAATTTTATTTCATAAAATTTCTGAAAATTGCAGAACTTTTGCGTGCCATGCCAATGAATTATGTTGCAAAAAGTCTATGAAAAGCTTTCTGCTCTAAGTGGTATCGGCATGGATAACGTTTTAATTGGAATATTACGTATACGGAGGAATGAAATTATGAATTCACAACAGGCAGTTCGTTTAGCTATGCAGAATCGCACGATTATTCCTGCGTTCAACATTCCCTATCTTCCTATGATGGAACCTGTCGTTCAGGCGATTGTTGACGAGGATTCTCTTGCGATGATTCAGGTGGCACGTTTAGAATGGGAAAAATTTGAATCCCAGAGTCCCGAAGCGGTGGCAAAAGAATATCAGAAATTCGGCAAAGAGGGTTACACTCTTCTGCATCTGGACCATGTTCCGGTAATTGATGAAGATCAGCTGAAGGTAGATTATATTTCAATCATCAAAAGAGCATTGGATGTAGGCTATCAGTCCGTTATGGTGGACGGTTCCCGTCTCCCTCTGGACGAAAATATCGCTGTAACCAAAGAAGTTTCCGAGGTTGCAAAAGCGTTTGGTGCGGCAGTTGAAGCAGAGCTTGGCGCAGTTTCCGGTCATGAAGGAAGCGGCATTGGTCTCAGCTATGAAGAAC
This sequence comes from Clostridia bacterium, assembly GCA_017396465.1. Classification (GTDB taxonomy): domain Bacteria; phylum Bacillota; class Clostridia; order UBA1381; family UBA9506; genus Congzhengia. The sequence goes on from JAFQLU010000069.1 coordinate 6,952, forward strand.
TGTTCACATCCAAAAAAGGTTTCACAAAGCCTGAAGAAGCAGCACGCTTTGCAAAAGAATCCGGTTGCGATTGGATGAGTGTTGCCGCAGGCAGCTTCCACGGTGCAATTGCTTCCGGCACAAAGCATCTGAAAAAGCCGCAGGCAAGACTGGATATTGACCATATCGCAACGTTGTTTGAAGTAACAGGCAACATGCCCTTGGTGCTTCACGGCGGAAGCGGTATTGAGCAGGATTACATCTTAAAGGCAATGGCGAACGGTATTGCAAAAATCAATGTGGGAACAGAAATCCGTCAGCCCTACGAATTCGCTCTGGAAGAAAAACCGGGCGATATTGCATACGCACAGGAAAAGGTTTATGAACGCGCTCGTTGGGTCATTCATGATTTCCTGCGCACAGCAGGCAACCATTCCAAATTGAAATAATGATAAAGCCCTGACGCATCAGGGCTTTATATATCATCGGAAAAAGCATTTTCTGTATGAACACTATAAAACACGAAAGAAGGAAACAATGATGAATCCATATATCGGTCATGGCCTGCAGCTGTCAGGCGTTGAAGAATTTCGTTTAACAGGCGGCAAGGGAGACGGTATGCGTATGCTGTCCGTAAGAAACGGCAAAGGCTTATCCTGCCTGATTTCCCTGGACCGTTGTGCAGACTTAATGCGCATTGAAATTGATGGCGTGAACATGGGATATTTTGCAGGCTGCGGTCATGTGCATCCGGCATACTATGAAAAGGACGGTATTTCGTTCTTAAAATCCTTCACAGCAGGCTTTATGACAACCTGCGGCTTGACGGCTGTTGGCAGCCCCTGCGTGGATGAAGGCGAAGAACTGGGCCTGCACGGCACTGTTTCCAACATCCCTGCAGAAAACCATTCCTGGGAAGAAACAGACGATGAGATTATCATAAAAGCACAGATGAGAGATGCGTGTCTCTTCGGAAGAAGACTTCTGTTAAACCGTGTATATCGTATCTCTAAGGTAACAAATACCATCGCGCTGGACGACAGCGTTACAAACTTCGGTTCGGAAGAGTCTCCCGTGATGCTTCTGTATCATTGCAACATGGGTTATCCTCTGCTTTCGGAAAACTCCAAGGTGGTGATCCCTGCAGATTCCGTTCTGCCCAGAGGCGAATATCCTGCTGATGCAGTTCCCAACTGCCTTAATATGGAGAAACCCCAGGTTGGTTACGAGGAGCAGTGCTTCTATCATGATGTGAAGACAAAGGACGGCATTGCAAAATGCGGTATTTTCAATCCGGACGCAGGAAAAGGTCTGGTAATGTCCTTTGATAAGAGCACACTAGATTGCTTCACCGAGTGGAAAATGATGGGCGCATACGACTATGTATTAGGTCTTGAGCCCGGCAACTGCAGACCGGACGGCAGAGATGTGATGAGAAAAGAAGGTGTATTAAAATTTGTTGCCCCCGGCGAAAGCTATAAAACATCATTATCCTTTGATTTTAAACGGGACAAAGCATCCTTTGAAGGTGAATTCTAATGAAAAAACGGAGCATACTCGTTGTTGTGCTGACTGTCTTTATGTTGTTCGGATGTGTGCCAATCGATAAGGAAAACGGCATGACCGTGCGTGCGGAAGCGAGCAGTCTTTATACGCCAACGGTAAAAAATATGCTGGCAAACGCTTTTCTTCCCGTGGGGAAAGCTGTGTATGTATACGGTGGTGCGTGGAACGAAGAAGACACTGCGGCAGGTGTGGAGGCTATGACCTACGGCATAAGCTCGCGGTGGGCAGAGTTTTACAACGCCCAAAGCAGTGCGTATAACTATCAGAATACACGGTATCAGATTCATGATGGATTGGATTGCACCGGCTATGTGGGCTGGACCATGTATCAGCTATTCGGAAATAGCTACAGCGATATTGGATATGTGTATCAATCCAAGAAAATGGCATCGTCTTATGCTTCTCTGTTCGGCGGAACTTACACGCCGAAGGAGCAGGTGACAAAACGCGTATGCGGTGATGTGATGAGCTCCGGCGGCCATGCTTATATGGTTGTGGGGCAGTGCAGCGACGGAAGTGTGGTATTTTTGCACGCATCTCCTCCTGCGGTGAATCTGTGCGGAACGGCGGCACCGAACGGCAGAACAAACAGCGAAGCGGTAAAGCTTGCAACGCGTTACATGAAAACTTATTTTCCGGCGCATTACGGTAAGTTCCCTGACACATCACGAGGAAAAGCATATTTAACAGACTATAACCGGATGCAATGGCCGGAAAATGTGCTTCCCGACCCGGACGGATATCGGAATATGTCGGCAGAAGCTATTTTGGCAGATCTATTTGAAAACGTGAAAATCTACGCAAACGGCGCGCGCCTCTTCAGTGATGCGGAGCCTTATATTGACGAGGGAACGACTTATGTTCCGTTAAGAGCAGTTTCGGAAAGCTTCGGCGCGGAGGTTATCTGGAGTGAAGAAACCGGAACGGCAACCGTTCAGTGCGGCGGACACACGGTGATGATTAACGTCAGAAGAAACACCGTGGCGTTTGACGATGATCCCGACAGCCGGATGTTTCAGATGAAAAACGACCGCATCACGGTTCCCATCCGTCTCGCGGCAGAGCTCTGCGGCTTTCAGGTGGAATGGGAAGGTGTTTCCAAATCAGTATATCTGACGAAATGATGGAAAAGCTCCGGAGAAATCTTTTGTGTTTATCCCCGGAAGCTGAACTGAATCAAAAACAAAAAAACCTCTCTTGAGAATAGAGAGGTTTTTTCTTGCGTATGGGTTGACTTTTATCCCGGATTTCCGTATAATACAGATGGAATAAATTTTTTGGAGGTATCTCGTGTTACAAAAATTGTTTGGAGATAAAAAATTCTGGGGTTCCATGCTGACGCTGGCAATCCCCATTGCAATACAGAATTTGCTGACCAGCTCGTTCACTTTGATTGACACCTTGATGGTGGGGCAGCTGGGTGATGTCAGCCTTGCGGCGGTAGGTATGGCGGGGCAGTGGAGCTGGCTTCTGAATATGGTGATTTTCGGCATCTGCTCCGGCGCGTCTGTGTTCTTTGCCCAGTATTTTGGTGACGGAAACAAAAAAGGGTTTTTGCATACTTACGGATTAGCACTTTTTTCCGGCCTTGCCGTGGCAATTGTGTTTCTTTTGGTCGGTTTTTTCGCTCCCGGGGCGGTCATCAGCATTTTTAACCGTGACCCTGCTGTTCTGGAAGCAGGTATCAGCTATTTAAAGATTGCGGTATTTTCCTATCCTGCCATTATGGTGAACATGCTGATTAACATTGTGCTTCGCTCCACAGAACGCGTGAAGCTTCCAATGGTTGTTGCTTTTTTCACCACTATCTTAAACGCATTTTTAGACTACGGTCTTATTTTTGGCGCGTTCGGTTTGCCGGAACTGGGTATCCGCGGTGCGGCAATTGCAACGGTGATTTCTGCATGGTCCGGTCCTGTGATTATCTTTGTGGTAACGGCATTTCTGCAGGACGATATTTTCTTTGCACCCATCCGTGAAATGCTGGGGTTTAACAAAGAATTTGTAAAAGATTTTTTCAAACGCGCTCTTCCCGTGGTGTTTAATGAAACCTTGTGGGGCTTGGGCACGGTGGTATATAACATCATTTTCGGTAATCTGGGTTATGAATACACAGCGGCTATTTCTATTTTAAGAACCTTTGAAAATATCGCCTTCGCTTTCTTTGTAGGCTTAAACAATGCGGCATGCGTTATGATTGGTCAGGATATCGGAAGTGGCGAAACGAAAGAAGGCGTGAATAAAGCGGCGCGTTTTATGGTGCTTGTACCTGCGGCAGGCCTGTTTGCAGGTGCGCTGATTGCTTTGTTCCGTGAACAGCTAATCGGCATATTCAATATGGGTGGCACAATTTCCCGAACAACGCTTGAAGCGGCGCGGGGGATTATGCTGGTGTATGCGATAGAGCTTGCAGTGCGAAATATTCCCTATGTTGCCATTGTTGGCGTGTTCCGCTCCGGCGGCGATACGAAAAAAGGTATGAAATATGACCTTTTAAGCTTGTGGTGCATTTCTGTTCCGGCAACAATCCTTGCGGCGTTTGTTCTGAAGCTTCCTTTTGTGGCAGTATTTGCCTGCAGCTATATCTGCGAAGATTACCTGAAATCATTTTTATGTATCAAATATTTTAGAACAAGAAGATGGATTCAGCCGGTTACGGAAAACGGCAAGAAGGGCTTAGAAAGCTATCTTCTGGAAGAGAAGGAGAGAAAAGAACATGGTAAACGAAAGACTGCGTAAGATTACCCCTCCTGCATTTCCCTTTGGAAATACAATGGAGGAAACAAAACAGAATATGCTGGATGTTTTACTGACGGAAGAATACGGCTTTCTTCCCAATCGGGAAACGGCACTTTCCTGGGAAGTGAATAAAGAGGAACCCACATTTGCGGCAGGAAAGGCAACGCTTTACCGCATGACAATGCATGCGACATTCCCTACGGGAACCTTTTCCTTTCCCTTTGTTTCCGTGATTCCCAAGAACAAAGGAAACATTCCGTTTTTTGTGCATATCAATTTCCGCCCGGATGTGCCGGACAAATATCAGCCCACAGAAGAGCTGGTGGACAACGGTTATGCAGTAATTTCCTTCTGCCATAAAGATGTAACTTCGGATGACGGAGACTTTGGAAACGGCGTGGCACCTTTTATTTTAGGTGCAACCGAACAGCAAACAGACACAGACTGCGGCAAAATTGCCATGTGGTCCTGGGCGGCATCCAAGATCATGGACTATGCCGAAACCATTCCGGAGCTGGATAAATCAAGAGCAACAGTAGTGGGTCACTCCCGTCTTGGAAAAACTGCGCTTCTGACCGGTGCGCAGGATTCCCGATTTTCTTTGGTGATTTCCAACGATTCCGGCTGCAGCGGCGCGGCGGTAACCCGCGGCAAGCAGGGCGAGACAATTGAAGTTATCACACGAGTGTTTCCCTATTGGTTCTGTAGAAACTATCGGAAATACAGCGGAAAACACGAAGCGCTTCCTTTTGATCAGCATTGGCTGATTGCGGCAAGCTTACCTGCACGCATCTGCATCGGTAGTGCAGAAGAAGATTTATGGGCAGACCCCGAAGCGGAATTTTTATCCTGCGTGCTGGCGGAAGAGTATGGAAAGCATTTTGGCTTAAAGGTATTTCCCGAAGTGACAGAATTTCCCAAAACGGGCGACCGCTTTGCAGGAAATATGGCGTGCTATCATGTTCGCTCCGGCTGTCACTTTTTCAGCAGAACAGACTGGCTTTCCTACATGGCATTTGAGAAGATGGGCAGAGAATGAACACATTTGAGAAGATATACGAAATCATTAACAAAATCCCGGCGGGTCAGGTGGCAACCTATGGGCAGATAGCGGCTCTGGCAGGCTATCCCAGAAACGCCCGCGTGGTGGGGTATGCTTTGCACGGACTTCGGGATATGACTGTTCCGTGGCACCGCGTGGTGGCGAAAAACGGCGTTTTGAATATGCGCTGCTGCACCGACGGAACCCTCAATATCCAGCGGATTCTGCTGGATATTGAGGGTGTTTCCTTCACCCCGGACGGTCGGGTAGATTTAGAAAAACATTCTTTCAAACCTGTTGACATATTTGCGGATATGTGATATAATTCTATAGAATATGTGTGGTACGCAAATGCCAACAAGGTGAATAAAGAAAGCAGGCGGGAAGTTAGCCTGCAAGAAATGGAGCTTGAAAGCCTTGTCGGAAGCGATAAGGCTTTTTATTTTTACTTTCAGAAAGCTTTGGATTTATCTGTACGCGTATCCGAAAAAGCAAAGAAAGGCAGGAAACACTGTGACATATTTGCTAAAGGGTGTAACCGCCGGGGTAAGCGGCGAGAAGAACCCCGTAATTATCGGCGAGAAACCAACAGAAATTCAAATATTAGACATGGAGGGCTGTGTAGCTCTGCCGGCGTTTTGCGATGTGCATGTGCATTTCAGAGAACCCGGCTTTTCCTATAAGGAAACCATGAAAAGCGGCATGGCTGCTGCGGCACACGGGGGCTATACCGATGTGTGCACCATGCCCAACGTCAGTCCTGCTCCCGACACAAAGGCGCATCTGGAAGAACAGCTGAAGTGCTTGGGGCATAATCCGAAAATCCGTGTTCTGCCTTATGGCACCATCACCATGGAACGGGCAGGAATGGTGCTTTCGGATATGGAAGGCATGAAAGACTGCGCCATTGCCTTTTCTGATGACGGAAGCGGCATTCAGGAAGAAAGCCTTATGCTTGCAGCAATGGAAGAAGCGAAAAGATTAGGCAAAATCATTTGTGCTCATTGTGAGGACAATGCACTTCTGCGTGGCGGCTATATTCACGACGGCGAATATGCCAAAGCTAACGGTCACCGCGGCATCTGCTCCGAAAGTGAATTCGGGCAGATTGCAAGAGATTTGGAGCTGGTGAAAAAAACGGGCTGTGCTTATCATGTGTGCCACATTTCCACCAAGGAAAGTGTGGAGCTGATTCGCAAAGCAAAAGCGGAAGGGCTGGATGTGACCTGCGAAACCGGTCCTCATTATCTGGTGCTTTCCGATAAAGACCTGCAGGAGGACGGAAGATTCAAAATGAACCCGCCTCTTCGGTCGGAAGAAGATAAAAAGGCACTCATTGAGGGCATCTTAGACGGCACCATCGACATGATTGCCACAGACCATGCACCGCACAGCGCAGAGGAAAAAGGCAAGGGCCTGGAAAAAAGCGCCATGGGTGTGGTTGGTTTAGAAACGGCGTTTGCCGTGATGTATACGCATTTCGTAAAAACCGGTATTCTGACGATGGAAAAGCTGGTGGAGCTGATGAGCATCAACCCCAGAAAGCGGTTCGGAATCGAAATGCACGCAGGTGATGTTGCCGTATTCAATATAAAAGACGAATACACCGTTGATCCCAAGGACTTTAAGAGCATGGGCAAAAGCTCACCCTTTACGGGGATGCAGGTGTTCGGCAGATGCGTGGCAACCTTCTGCAACGGAAAAATGGTTTGGAGGGAACAGGCTTGATTCAGACAGTTTACACAATCAAAGAAAATAAACGGCTGACAGAAACCGTTTATAAAATGGTTCTTGCGGGAGATACCTCCTCCTTCACGGCTCCCGGTCAGTTCATTAATATTAAATTAGACGGATTTTATCTGCGCCGTCCCATCTCGGTTTGCGATTGGGAAGAAAACCTGCTCACCATCGTATATAAGGTGGTAGGAAAAGGCACAGAGGTGATGGCAGAGCTTAAGGAAGGAACACTTCTGAATTGTTTGGTTGGCTTAGGAAATGGCTTTAACCCCGAAAAGAGCGGAGAAAAACCACTGTTGATCGGTGGTGGTGTTGGCGTGCCTCCTATGTATGGCTTATGCAAAGAGCTTATCAAGCAGGGCAAAAAGCCGACGGTAATTTTAGGCTTTAACACCAAAGACGAAATCTTCTTAGAGGATGATTTTAAAGCGCTGGGCGCTGAAGTTTATGTCACCACGGTTGACGGAAGCTACGGCGTGAAAGGCTTTGTAACAGATGCTATGAAGAATTTAGATTACACATACTTTTACACCTGCGGTCCCATGCCCATGTTCAAAGCAATTGAGAACACGGCGGTGACCTCCGGTCAGTATAGCTTCGAGGAACGCATGGGATGCGGTTTCGGTGCATGCATGGGTTGTTCCTGCAAAACAAAATATGGTAACAAACGAATCTGCAAAGACGGCCCCGTATTGGAAAGGGAGGAAATCATATGGTAAACACAAAAGTAACCTTAAGCGGCATCGAACTGGATAATCCTGTGATTCCTGCCAGCGGCACCTTTGGCTTTGGCTATGAATTTGCAGAAATTTATGATATCAACGAGTTGGGAACTTTTTCGTTCAAGGGAACTACCAAGGATCCCAGATTCGGAAATCCCACGCCCAGAATCGCAGAGTGTACTGCCGGCATGATTAACTCTGTCGGTCTGCAGAATCCCGGTGTGGAAAAGGTGATTGAAGAAGAGCTTCCGAAGCTTGCCAAGTGCTTCCGCAAAAAAGTCATGGCAAATGTTTCGGGTTTTTCGATAGACGAATATGCCTACACCTGCGAAAAACTGGATAAAGAAGATCAGGTTGGCTGGCTGGAAGTAAATGTGTCCTGCCCCAATGTCCATAACGGCGGCATGAGCTTCGGCACGTCCACAGAAGCAGTAAAAGATGTGGTAAAAGCCGTAAAGAGCGTTACCACAAAGCCGGTTTACATGAAGCTTTCGCCCAATGTTACCGACATTGTATCTATCGCAAAGGCGTGCGAGGATGCAGGTGCAGACGGCATCAGCATGATTAACACTCTTTTAGGCATGCGCATTGACCTGAAAACCAAAAAGCCGGTTGTGGCAAATAAAATGGGCGGATTTTCCGGCAGTGCCATTCTGCCTGTTGCGGTTCGCATGGTATATCAGGTATATGAAGCAGTAAAAATCCCCATCATCGGTATGGGCGGTATTACAACGGCGGAGGACGTCATCGAAATGATGCTTGCCGGTGCAACGGCGGTTCAGGTCGGCGCGGCAAACTTAATTGATCCTTTTGCCAGCAAGAACATCATTGACGATTTGCCCCGCGTAATGAAAAAATACGGTATAGAAAAATTAACAGATATCATAGGAGGAGCACACTAATGGGAAAAGACGTTATCATTGCTTGTGACTTTTCAAGCAAAGAACAGGTATTTGCATTTTTAGACAAGTTTGAAGGCAAGAAACCTTTTGTAAAAATCGGCATGGAGCTGTTTTATGCAGAAGGCCCCGAAATCGTAAGGGAAATCAAAAGAAGAGGACACAAAATCTTCCTGGATTTAAAACTGCACGATATTCCCAACACAGTTAAAAAATCCATGAATGTGTTATCAAGACTGGATGTTGACATGACAAACCTGCATGCGGCAGGCACCATTTCCATGATGGAAGCGGCTTTAGAGGGCTTAACCCGTCCCGACGGCACAAGACCTCTGCTCATCGCCGTAACCCAGCTGACCTCCACAGATCAGCAGCGCATGGAGGATGACCTCTTAATCAAAGAGCCCATCGATAAAGTGGTTATGCACTATGCATCCAATGCGGCAAAAGCAGGACTCGACGGTGTAGTTTGCTCTCCCTTGGAAGCGGAAAAGGTTCACGAAACCTGCGGCAAAAGCTTCTTAACCGTAACCCCCGGCGTTCGCTTTGCAGACGGCGATATCGGTGACCAGAAACGCGTTATGACACCAGCAGAAGCAAAGAGAATCGGCTCTGACTATATCGTGGTAGGCAGACCCATTACTGCGGCAGAAGACCCTGTTGCGGCATATGAACGCTGCATCAACGAATTTGTAGACTAAAGACAGAAAGGATAGATTACGATGAAAAGAAACATTGCACATGATTTACTGAAAATTCAAGCAGTTTTTTTAAGACCTGAGGAGCCTTTCACATGGGCAAGTGGTATCAAAAGTCCCGTGTATTGCGATAACAGACTAACGCTTACTGCACCCGAAGTGCGTAACGATATTGAAAACGGCTTGTCTGAACTTGTAAAAATGCATTTCCCCGAAGCAGAAGTGCTGATGGGAACATCCACAGCGGGTATCGCACATGCGGCAATCTGCGGACACCTCTTAGATATGCCTATGGGCTATGTACGCTCCGGCAGCAAAGACCACGGCAGACAGAACCGCATTGAGGGCAAGCTCCTTCCCGGTCAGAAGGTTGTTGTTGTGGAAGACTTAATCTCCACAGGCGGCAGCGTGATTGATGTTGTGGAGGCTCTGCGCGAGGCTGGTGCTGAGGTGTTAGGCGTTGTCAGCATCTTCACCTACGGCATGCAGAAAGGCTTAGACCGCTTAAAAGAAGCAAACGTTATCAATTACAGCTTAACCGATTTTGACACAGTTTGCCAGATTGCAGCAGAAACCGGCTACATCAAACCGGAAGATGTAGATAGATTGATTGTATTCCGCAATAACCCCTCCGACGAATCCTGGATTCAGAAATAATCGGAAAGGGTGAAAGAAATGAATCATTTAATTGATATTCTGCAGCTCACAGAAGCGGAAATTGACGAACTGATTGCAGTTGCGGAGGACATCATCGCAAACCCTGCGAAATATGCAGAAAAGTGCCACGGTAAAAAGCTTGCAACGTTGTTTTTTGAGCCCTCCACCCGTACGCGTTTAAGCTTTGAAGCAGCGATGTACGAGCTGGGCGGTAATGTACTGGGCTTTTCCGAAGCGCAAAGCTCTTCGGCATCCAAGGGGGAAAGCGTGTCCGACACCATCCGCACCGTAGGCTGCTATGCAGATATTATCGCAATGCGCCATCCTAAAGAAGGTGCGCCTGTTGTTGCATGCCAGTCTTCCACGGTTCCGATTATCAATGCAGGTGACGGCGGACATAACCATCCCACCCAGACGTTGACCGACCTTTTAACCATTCATCGGGAAAAGGGAACATTTTCCGGACTCACCATCGGTCTCTGCGGTGACCTGAAGTTCGGAAGAACGGTGCATTCCTTAATTTCGGCAATGTCCCGTTATGAAAACGTGAAATTCGTTTTGATTTCTCCGGATGAGCTGAAGGTTCCTGATTATATCATTGAGGATTTCTTAGAAGCTAATAACATAGAATATGTAGAGACCACCTCTTTGGAAGAGGCTATGCCGGAGCTTGACATTTTATACATGACAAGAGTGCAGAGAGAACGCTTCTTCAACGAGCAGGATTATATCCGCCTGCGCGACAGCTATATCTTAGATATGGAAAAGCTGAAGGGCGCAAAAAAAGATATGTGCATCCTGCATCCCCTGCCCAGAGTGAACGAAATCGCGAAAGATGTGGACAACGATCCCCGTGCCTGCTATTTTAAACAGGTATTAAACGGTAAGTTTATTCGCATGGCGCTGATTTTAAAACTCTTGGAAATAGACTAAAAGGGGGAATGCACTATGATTATCGGACAGATTAAAAACGGTATCGTGTTAGACCATATCACGGCAGGCATGGGCATGGAGCTCTATAATCTTTTGGGGCTTGATCGCTTAAACTGTCAGGTGGCACTGATTAAAAATGCCGAAAGTAAAAAAATGGGGAAGAAAGACATCATTAAAATTGATGAGGAGATCGATTTTGATGTGGATGCTTTAGGGTATATTGACACCAATATCACCGTAAATATTATTAAAGACGGAAAGCTCTTTAAAAGAAAGCATTTAGAGGTGCCGGAGAAGGTCGTAAACATCATCCGTTGCAAGAATCCCCGTTGTATTACCACAACGGAGCAGGAGCTTCCGCATGTGTTTAAGCTTACAAACAGAGAAAAGAAAATTTACAGATGTATCTATTGCGAAAGCAAAGGTAAATAAGAAAAAGGAAGAAATAGGAGAATTCATATCATGGAAAAAATTATTGCACAGGTTGCCGGTAACCCGATTTATCAGGCAGAAGTTGATGAAATGGTTGCGGCATACGCACAGCGTGGTCAGAACTATGATAACCCCCAGGGCAGAGCTGCTCTTTTAGACCAGGTGATTAACAAAAAATTACTGCTTTTAGATGCGCAGAAAAATTTACTGGAGCACAATGCGGCATTTAAAGCAGAGCTGGCAAAAGTAAAAGAAGAAATGCTGGCAAACTTTAACCTGCAGAAAGCTATCGAAAGCGTTACCGTTACAGATGTTGATGCAGAAACCTACTATAATGAAAATAAAGAACAGTTCGTAAAAGGCGAATCCGTCAGCGCGAGCCACATTTTAGCGGACAGCGAGGAAAAAGCAAAAGAAATTATGGCAAAAATCGAAGCCGGCGAAGTTTCTTTTGAAGATGCAGCAAGAGAAAACAGCTCCTGTCCCTCCTCTCAGCAGGGTGGCGCATTGGGAGAATTTACACAGGGACAGATGGTTCCCGAATTCGACCAGGCTGTATTTTCCATGGAAGTCGGCGAACTGCGCGGACCTGTGAAAACACAGTTCGGTTTCCATATCATCAAGCTGACAGCGAAAAATGAAGCAGAAGAAATGGCTTTTGCCGATATCAAAGAACAGGTAAAAGGTCTTGTATTAAACGAAAAACGCAGAAAAGCTTATGAAAGCAAAATCAATCAGCTGAAGATTTTATATCCGGTTGATAAAATGTAATCTTTGCCAAAGAGCAAAATATAAAAAGAAAGGTTTGTGGTTTTTATGGTAATGAATGCGTACAAATCGGCACTTTCGGTTTTATTGAGAAAACCTTTTGTGCTCTGGGGACTGTCCTTGATGTCGGGACTGTTATCGATTCTGGTGACATTGTTCTGCATTTTAGTTCCCGTGGTAGCTATTCCCATCACATTGACACTGACAGCAGGAATGGCACTGATTTATCTGGACGGATTAAGAGGAAAAGAAGTGAACTCCGATCAGCTTTTCGCCGGATTTAAAAAGTTCGGCCATGTGGCAGGCGGTATGGCATGGATGCAGCTTTGGGTATTTATCTGGAGCCTGGTTCCGATTGCCGGTCCTATTATTGCAATGGTGAAAGGATATTCCTATGCTTTCACACCTTACATATTGATGACAAGACCTGATGTTTCTGCAACAGAAGCACTTCGTATCTCTATGAAAGAAACAAACGGCAAGAAGCTGTATATGTTCCTGGCTGAGCTTCTGTTTGGTGTTGCAATTGTTGTTCTTGCTCTTGTTCTTGGCATTGTTGCGATTATTCCTGTTCTCGGAACATTAATCGCTGTGTTAGGCTATTTGATTATCATTGCGTTTGGTCCGTTGGTATCCGGTCTGATTGCTGCATATTTCTATGAAACAAGACATGCGGCACCTCCCGTATATCATAATGCACCTTACTACGGTGGCGGTGCTCCTCAGTATCCGAACTATCCGCAGTATCCCAACGGTGCACCTCAACAGCCGAGATACCCGAATCAGGGCATGCCCCAGGCTGCACCTCAAGCGCCGGTAGCACCTCAAGCACCGGCAGCACCTCAGGCACCGGCAGCACCTCAAGCGCCGGTAGCACCTCAGGCACCGGCAGCACCTCAGTATCCCACACAACCGCAGCAACCCCCTGTTCCGCCTCAGGAATCTTAAAAAATATAAGCGCTCAAACGAAAATGCGTTTGGGCGCTTTTTGCACAATGAAAGGGATAAGATTTCGCATCTTATCCCTTCGCTTTTTTATATATGCTTTAAAACATTATTCCTTGATTTCTCTTCCACCATCACCAATGCCGAACTGGTAGAAGGAAGGAGCATAGCCGATAATCTCGTTGTATGCTTTGCCTACCTTTTCGATGAATTCGGGAACAGCTTCTTCTTTTACCAAGGAAACGGTGCATCCGCCAAAGCCTGCACCTGTCATACGGGAACCAATGGTGCCGCTGATTTTACGCGCTTCGTCAACTAATGTATCCAGCTCAATGCCGGTTACTTCGTAGTCGTCACGGAGAGAATCGTGAGAACCGTTCATCAGCTGACCGAATGCCAAGATATCGCCTGCATTCAATACCTTCAGGCTCTTCAGGACGCGGTCGTTTTCATAAACGACGTGGCGTACGCGTTTTAATACGGTTTCGTCTGTAATCAGATGCTTGTTTGCTTCAAATACATCCGGTGTGATTTCGCACAGAAATTTCACATCGGGAAGACCTGCGTTCAGCATTTTTAAGCCGGCTGCACATTCTTCGCATCTTTCGTTATATTTAGAGTCTGCCAAACCGCGCTTTTTGTTGGTGTTGGCAATTACGATGGAATAGCCTTTCATGTCAAGGGGAGTATGCTGATATTCTAACGTGTCGCACTTTAAGAGGATAGCGCAATCTTTTTTGCCCATTGCAGAAGCAAACTGGTCCATGATGCCGCAGTTAACGCCAACATATTCATGCTCTGCCTGCTGGCTGTAAAGCGCCATTTTAATCATGTCAACAGGCTCGTCAATGCCGTTCTTTTCGTTGGAAAGGGTTGCAAATGCTAAAGCTGTCGCAACCTCAATGCCTGCGGAGCTGGAAAGACCGCCGCCGTGGGGCAGAGTATCGTCGAAAAGCATATCGCAGCCAACAATGGTGTAACCGTCCTTCTGCAGAGCTTCTGCAACACCTGCCTGATAGTTACCCCATTTTAAATCTTTATATGCACCTAAATCATTGATGTCAAGTGTCACGCGGTCTTCTAAATCGGTGGCCTTTAAACGGATGATATTGTCATCCCGTTCTCTTAACGCAATAACCGTACCGTTGGTTAAAGCGGCAGGGAAAACATAACCGCCGTTATAGTCGATGTGTTCACCAATTAAATTCACACGGCCGGGAGAAGCAAAAAAACGGATGCCCTCGCCTTCGCCGTACAGCTTGATAAATTCCTGTTTCAGTTCTGTGATTGTCATGTGTATCTCTCCTTATCTATTCTGCGTGCTGGCAGGAATCAACGGTGAAATACCCTTCCAGCTCCAGCACATATATTTTCTTTCCGTCATCTGTCACTTCTTTTTTAAAGCGAAGCATTTTATATAAGTCAAACAGGGCGGGGTTAGAGCCATACACCGTACGCATACCCCGAAGGTCTGCTAAATTCAGTAAGGACTTCATCAGCCCTAAAATAAACCCTAAATTGTCTTTCAGCTCCTTCGAGGGAACGATGGTGTCTAAAAATACCTTATAATTTTTTAAAGATAACGTGCCAATGGCAATGATTACGCCCTTTTCCTTTGCAGACATCACGATATCGTTGGATATATTGGTACTGACGCCTTGCGCGGTTAAAAAAGCCTGCGCCTGCAGTTTGTTTTCATCTAACTTGATTTCAATCATTTCTTCTCACCGCCTGTCAGTTTTAAAAGCTCTGCTTCTGTTAGGTGCCGCCATTTACCGAGGGGGAGATTGCCTAATGATACGCCACCGATGTTGACGCGCTTGAGCCGAAGCACGGGGAAGCCCACGGCTTCACACATTCTGCGCACCTGGCGGTTCTTACCTTCGTGAATGGTGATGTTAAGTTGTGCCGTACGTTCCTGCTCAACGGCTAAAGTAACCTGCGCCGGAGCCGTCACATAGTCGCCAATGTCCACACCTTTTCTGAGCTTTTGCAAATCCTCATACTGGGGAATGCCGGAAACTACCACCTGATACTTTTTGTTAATCCGATGTCCCGGATGGGTCATGCGGTAGGTAAAGTCTCCGTCGTTCGTTAAAAAGAGAAGCCCTTCACTTTCATAGTCCAGGCGCCCTACAGGGTAGAGACGGGCATCTAAATCCGCAACCAGCTCGGTAACGGTTTTTCTGCCACGCTCATCGTCTGCCGTGGAAATATATCCCTTGGGCTTATTGAGCATGATATAATATAATTTTTTTTCGGGAAGTAAACGCTGTCCGTCCAAAAACACCTTGTCGTTATCGCAGTCCACACGGGTTCCCAGCTCGGTCACAACTGTTTTGTTCACGGTAACGCGACCGTCTAAAATCAGCTGTTCTGCCGCTCTGCGGGAAGCTGCACCGCAACGGGCAATGTATTTTTGCAGTCTTTCCGGCTTTGCCATAAGATTCCTCCGTAAGTAAAGATACCTTCGTTCAATGCCCCAAACTCCTCATGTATCATATTCTTAATTGTATTATACACCATTTTCGCCTCCGGTGCAACTGAAATAAAGCAATTTTTTGAAAAAAGTGCGAAAGAGAGTGGAAGATGGCGCTTTGGAATAACCGATGTCGGCGGCGGCTAAAAGGTTTACGGAGTGGAGCAGTTTCCTGTCGTAATATATTTCGGCGATTCCTAAAACCTCTCCTTTTCTTATGGGGGCCTTTAGGCTTTGCGGAAGCTTCAGCCGGATTTCGGCGTTTTGGAATTGAGTATCCTTGCGCTCGGTCAGGTAAAAATCCTCTTCAGCCGTGACCTCAATGGAACCTGCTGAACCATTTCTCACTGAAACGGCGTTTACAGTCATGCCCTTTGCCAATAGAGGAAAACGGACAGTTTCCAAAAATGCTTTATCCAGAAGGCGGGTGTGATCGTTCCAGTCATCGGGTGCGTTTAAGGTAACGCAGATAAATTTGCGCCCGTCTCGTTCTGCGGCAGAAACCAAGCACCTTCCCGTTTTCTTGGTAAAACCGGTTTTTACGCCAATACAGCCGGGATACATAGATAAAAGCTTATTGTGATTTACAACAGTTTGCGCGCCACCGCGGATTGTTTTTTGCTTTGTTGCGCAGATTTCGGAAAAAGCGGGATTTCGAAGTGCCTCCCGTGTAATCAAAGCTAAATCGTATGCGGTGGTGTAATGCCCTTCGGCATCTAATCCGTTGGGGTTTTGAAAAGCCGTGTTTTTAGCGCCGATTTTTTTGGCACGCTCCGTCATTTTTTGAGCGAAAGCCTCTACGGAGCCACTGATATGCTCGGCAATGGCAATGGCGGCATCGTTGCCGGATTGAAGCATCAGACCGTAAATCAGGTCTTTCAGCAGAACCTCATCCCCCGCGGAAAGATACAGGCTGGTTCCCTCCGTTCCTGCGGCATTTTTACTGATGGAAACAGACGCATCCGGATTTCCCAGCTCCAAGGCGAGAAGGGCAGTCATAATCTTGGTGGTGCTTGCCATAGAATGATTCCGGTATGCGTTTTTCTCAAATAAAACCTGCCCCGTTTGTGCATCCATCACGCAGGCAAACTGCGCAGAAACGGATGTGGCGTATGCACTTCGGGGCGAAAGAGAAAACAGAAACAATGCAAAGCATAATAAGACGCAGATTTTTTTCACAACAATCCCCTCCCAAGAAAAACTGTTTTATACATATGAATCCAAAAGATTAAATATTTGTTAAAGTGCGAAAAAACTATTGAAATTATATGAAATTGTGGTATAATAAACATAACAGAATGTAATGCATCCTGAAAGAATGCAAAATAAAAAAAGGAAATGTTTATTGCATCACAAATATCCGAAAAATGTTAAAAAGGGAAATTTATGATATAATAAAAATAGATACAGGGAATTATTAGTAAAAATGTCCCTGATTCTAATGCTTGCCTTGGGAAATTGCGTAAAGGGTGAGTGAGTGCGATTTACGAGGCGGCAATTATCAAAAAAAGGAGTGGATCGTATGAAAATCACAATGGTAGGAAAACAGATCGAATTAACCGAAGGTTTAAAGGCAAGAGTGGAAGATCGTTTTTCCAAGCTCGACAAGTACTTTTTTAAGGACACAGAAGCATTTGTTACACTAAGTGTTCAGAAAGAAGACCAGGTCGTGGAAGCCACAATTCATTCCGGAAGTCTGATGCTGCGTGTTGAAGAAGCAACCACAGATATGTATACCTCGATAGATAGTGCTGTCGAAATCTTGGAACGCCAGCTTCGCAAGAACAAAACGCGGCTGGAAAAGAAAATGAAAAAGGAATATGTGGAAACCGTTGCTTTCGACCAGATTGTGGAAATGCCTTCGGAGGATGAAGACATCAAAATCGTCCGCACAAAGAAAATCGAAAGTAAGCCCATGTCTCCCGAAGAAGCGGTGCTTCAGATGGAACTGATTGGTCACGCATTTTTCATTTTCACAAACTGTGACACAGGCGAGAAAAATGTAGTTTACCGTCGGAAAAAGGGTGACTACGGCTTGATTGAAGTAGACTGAGGAAACACATGTGCCGCCCGGAACCGGGCGGCATATTTCTGTTATAAAATAGGAGTGCAAAATGGAAAATAAATCCAAAAAAATCATCAGTAACAACAAAAAAGCATACCATGATTATTTCATCGAAGAAAAAATCGAGGCAGGCATCGAGTTGTTTGGTACGGAAGTGAAATCCGTCCGTGCCGGAACGGTGAATTTAAAGGACAGCTATGTTTCTTTAAAAACCGGGGAAGCCATTTTAATCGGTATGCACATCAGCCCCTATGAGCAGGGAAACATTTTTAACCGTGACCCCATGCGGGAACGGCGTTTGCTTCTGCACAAAAAAGAAATTGCCCGTCTCATCGGTAAAACCAAGGAAACCGGATACTCTCTGATTCCGCTTTCCGTTTATTTCAGCGGAAGCTTGGTAAAAATCGAGCTGGGGCTGGCAAGAGGTAAAAAGGCATACGATAAGCGGGATGCCATTGCCGAACGGGATGCAAAACGAAATATGGACAGAGCGATAAAAGCAAGACAATACGGATAAACAGGGGAGAATCATCATGAAAGAAATCAGTATCAGCACAGGACCTCTTCAGAGAAAATACGGTGACGAAAAAGCACTTAAAATCGCAAAAGCCGCAGGCTTTGATGCGGTGGACTTTAACTTAGAAGGATATGGCATGACAGACGATTGCATCTACCATGCATCGGAGGATGCCTTTGGAACTTACTTTACAAGCCTTAAGAAAAAGGCAGAGGAGTTAGGCATCCGTATCGGTCAGACCCACGGCAGATGTGGTACCTTTGCGCCGGAAAAAGACAGATGTGATTTTGTAAGATTTGTGACCGAACGGGATTTGAAAGCGACCATGTATCTGGGAAGCCCTGCGTGCGTGATTCATTCTATCAGTACCATGAGCTGGGGAATTGTTCCGCCCGAGGTGATGCGTGAGGAAAATCAGAAAATGTTTTCTGAGTTCATTCCCCTTGCGGAAGAATACCGGGTGAAAATCTCTCAGGAAACCTTTGGGGATGCCGTGGCAGATGGCGTGCGTGTTTTGGATTTCTTTGGCGATGTGCACGAACTCAAGGCTCAGCATGAACAGCTTGAAACTTCATGGAAAACCCTTTGCATGGACACGGGTCATGTGAATAAAGCAACGGCTTTCGGTATCATGCCGGCAGAAGAAGCAATCCGCCTTTTAGGCAAGGATATCACGCTGACACATCTTCATGATAATAACACCTTCTCCGACCAGCATCTGCCGCCGAAAATGGGCGGTACCATCAACTGGGGCAATGTGTTTGACGCGTTTGACGAAATTGGCTACAGCGGTACATATAACTTTGAACTGGCGCTGGATTATTTCGGTGATACGCTGGAGGATGCCGTTATATTCTTAGGAAAATATTTAAGAAAATTCGTAGACGGCAGAGGAATCGTATAAGGAAGTGACAATATGAAAAAAATAGGCTTGAGTATGGGCGTGGTTTGTCGGAATTTCGGCTGGGAACGCGCAATGGAAATTTGCAAAAAGAGCGGATTTGATGCAATCGATTTTAATCTGGAAGAGTACAACATAGGTGATGAAATCTATGGTGGTTCGGAAGATGCTTTCCTTACGCATTTTACGAAAATCAAAGAAAAAGCAAAAGAACTGGAACTGGAAATTTCCCAGACTCACGGCAGATGCAGAACCTATATTCCTGATGACGATAAGAACCGGGAATGGTTCCATCAGGTGGCGGAAAAGGATTTAAAGGCGACAGCTGTTTTAGGCAGTCCTGCCTGCGTGCAGCATTTTATCAATAATACCAGATGGGGTATGCGCTCTCACGAAGAAATGCGTGCAGTGAGCAATGAAATGTTTGCAAATATTGTTCCTTATGCAGAAAAATATAAGGTAAAAATTGCATTGGAAACCTTTGGCGCCGCAAAAGTGAAGGGTGCCAGAACCCGTGACTTTTTTGCGGACCCTTACGAAATGAAACGCCAGTTTGACGCGATGGATACAACATATAAAACCTTTTGTGTAGACACCGGGCACACCCATGAAGCAGAATCCTTCTGGGTGCCGCCTCCGGAGGAAGTTATCCGCATATTGGGAAAAGATGTTACCATTCTGCATCTGCACGATAACACGGGACATTGGGACGACCATCTGCTTCCCGGTATGGGTGATATCAACTGGCCCGGCGTGTTTGATGCATTGGATGAAATTGGGTATAGTGGCGTGTATAACTGCGAGCTGCGTCTGGGCTTTTATGGCGATATGCTGGAAGAAGCGTTAGCCTTTATCGGAAAATATATGCGTAAATTCGTGGACGAACACGGAAAAGTATAACTTTGTTTTGAGGTATTACGAAGGAGACAGATATGAAAACAGTCGTATCAATTGGTGAAGCCCTCATCGATTTTATTCCCGAGAAAAAAGGATGTGGTCTGAAGGATAATGCTGTCTTTGAACGGGTGTGCGGCGGCGCACCGGCAAATGTTGTGGCAGCAGTGTCGCTTCTGGGTGGCTCCGGCAGAATGGTTACGCAGTTGGGAACCGACGGCTTCGGGGACCATATTGTTGAAGTGCTTCAGAATGTCGGCGTGAAAACAGACAGCATTTTAAGAACGGATAAGGCAAACACATCTTTGGCGTTTGTTGCCTTAAAAGAAGACGGAAACCGGGAATTCTCTTTTTACAGAAAGCCCGGTGCGGATATGCTTTTAGAAGATGCGGACCTGAAAAAGGAATGGTTTACAGATTGCGGCGCGTTGCATTTTTGCTCCGTTGATTTGATAGATTGCCCCATGAAAGAAGCACACAGAAAAGCCATCGAACTTGCCAAAGAGCAGGGTGCAATCATCAGCTTCGACCCCAACATTCGACTGCCTTTGTGGGATGACCATGAAAAGCTGAAGCAAACAGTGCGTGAGTTTATCGGTTTTGCGGATGTTTTAAAAATTTCCGACGAAGAGCTGGAATTTATCACGGGAAAATCCGATATTCATAATGCGGCTCCGGAACTGTTTTCCAAAGGCGTTCAGATGATTCTGTTCTCCGAAGGAGCAGGCGGCGCAAGAGTTTTAACACCGGAGTATGAGGTGCAGGCACCCTCCGTGAAGGTTGCGGTATCCGACACCACCGGTGCAGGCGATGCGGTTATCGGCGCATTTTTATATGGATTGACAGAACGGAATATCACCTGTGTTTCCGATATCACAAAAGAGACGGCGCAGAAAATGCTGACCTTTGCCAATGCCTATGCGGCATACAGCGTCATGGGAAAAGGCGCCATTGCGGCGTACGGCACAAAAGAGCAGGTGCTTTCTTTTATGGAAGAAAGAGGTCTTTGATACATAGAATCCAAGCATCCCGGGCATGATATATAAAGATGATATTTTGCAGAAAGGCTTGGGATGCATATGATAAAACTAACGGGAAAAGGTGTGTACGGAGCCGTGGCAATCGGCCATATATCCTTTTATCACCGCGGTGAGGTGCAGGTGAAAAGGGAACGGGTTTCCGACACCGGGACAGAAATAGCGAGGTTTCATAAAGCGCGGAAGGCGGCGATGTGCCAGCTTTCTGCGCTTTACGATAAGGCGCTTTATGAAATCGGTGAAACCAACGCACAGATTTTCGAGATTCACCAGATGATGCTGGAGGATTCCGATTTTCTGGATTCTGTGGAAAACATCATTGATAAGCAGCAAATGAACGCGGAATATGCCGTTGCAGTAACAGCGGACAATTTCGCGCTTTTATTTTCTTCCATGGATGATGCTTATATGAAAGAACGGGCAAGCGACGTGAAGGATGTGGCAAACCGGATATTAGCCTGCTTTGGCGAAACGGAGCAGGAGGGGATAGCGGAAGGAACAGGACTCATCATCTGTGCCGACGATCTGGCACCTTCGGAAACTGTTCAGCTGGATAAATCCAGAGTGCTTGCTTTCGTGACGCAGAAGGGTTCACTGAATTCTCATACCGCGATACTGGCGCGAACCATGAATATCCCGGCGGTGATTGGGGTGGGAACGGCGCTGGATGAAAAGTATGAAGGGAAGCTTGCCGTTGTGGACGGATTTACAGGCGAGGTCTTTATTGAACCTGACCAACATACGCTGGAAAAACTGCGAAAAAAACAGAAAGAGAATATAAAGAATAAAGCACTTTTAGAAGAACTGAAAGGGAAAGAAAATATCACTCTGGACGGAAGAAAGATTCATATCTACGCCAACATCGGAGGGTTAGCGGATGTGGGAGCTGTGCTTTTAAACGATGCCGGCGGAATTGGTCTTTTCCGCAGTGAATTTTTGTATCTGGAAAGCAGGGATTATCCCACGGAGGAAGAGCAGTTTACGGTATATAAAAAGGTACTGGAAAGCATGGCGTGGAAAAAGGTGATTATCCGCACGCTGGATATCGGCGCAGACAAGCAGATTGACTATTTTAATCTGGGACAGGAAGAAAACCCTGCACTGGGATACCGTGCCATCCGGATTTGTCTGTCGGAACCGGAGGTGTTCCGCACGCAGCTTCGTGCGCTTCTGCGCGCCTCGGTGTACGGTACGCTTTCCATTATGTTTCCCATGATTATTTCCTTGGAGGAAATCAGGGAAATCAAAGGAATCCTGGAATCTGTAAAAAAAGAACTGCAAAGAGAAGGCGTTCCTTACAGCGAACAGATTGAAATCGGCATCATGATTGAAACGCCTGCAGCAGCGCTCATCAGCGACGTGCTGGCTCCCGAAGTGGACTTTTTCAGCGTGGGCACCAATGATTTAATTCAGTATACTCTGGCGGCTGACAGGCAAAACCCGAAACTGGACCGCTTTGTAGACACGCATCACGAAGCGGTGATGCGCCTCATTGGTTATGCGGCAGAAAATGCACACAGGTATGGAAAATGGATTGGCATCTGCGGAGAACTGGGCGCGGATACTTCTTTAACCGAACGATTTTTAAAAATGGGAATTGATGAACTTTCCGTTTCGCCTTCCTTTATTTTAAAAGTAAGAGACCAGGTACGGAAAAGCTCCTGCAAATAAAAAAGGGTGTCCCGGTTTGGTATATCCCGGCTTTTGTCGGCATACAATGCAAGTAAGAAAGAATAAAGGAGTCTTACGATGCACGGCAGAAGAAAACGGTATTATCATAAAACTATCGTTGTACGGAAAATCCCCGGGAAATGTGTAGTTGGAGCTCTGCTTTTTGTTGTCATGAGCATTAAACTGATTTCCGGAACGGAAATTCCGCGGATTGCAATGAATCAGGGAATATTTGAAGTTGCAATGGATTATGTCTTTGGCAGAACAGAATATTCTTTTGAAATACCAACTGCGTATGACAGAACTGTTTATGTGATGCCAATGCTTTACACGGCAGAAGCACAGAAAAAAGCAGAAGCGGCAAAAACCAAAGGCGTAAAAAAACAAACTGCAAAGGAAGAGGAAGAAAAAACGGAAACAAAAATGAAAGTGAAGAGCACAGACATGTCCGCAGAAGGGATTTCCTTCCGGAACGAAACCGGTTACACACCGGATGCGGATGCATGCCTTCGCCAGAAGCTTTCCTTTTCTTCCAATAAAAAAGAGCCGAAGGTTTTGATTATGCATACTCACACCTCGGAAGCTTATGCAGACAGTGAGGGTGCGCGAACAAAGGATTCAACCAAAAATGTAGTGCGTGTGGGAGAAGTGCTTGCCGGTCAACTGGAGAAAAACGGTGTTTCGGTGATACATGACACCACGCAGAACGATTCGCCTTCCTATAACGGTTCATACACCAAGGCAATGAAAAATATTTCTGCGCGGCTTGAGGCACACCCCTCTTTGGAAATTGTTCTGGATGTGCATCGGGATTATGCGGAGCAAACAAAAAACGGTGAAATGGTGCAGTTAAAACCTGTAACAGAGATAGATGGAGAAGCTGTTGCGCAGGTGATGCTTGTGGTAGGTACAGACGGATTGGGCTTATCCCATCCTCATTGGCAGGAGAATCTGGCTTTTGCGGTTCAACTGCAGCAAGAACTGCAGAGAATTGCACCAAGCCTTGCAAGACCTATCAATCTGCGAAGAGAACGGTTCAATCAGCATCTGACCAAAGGCTCACTGATTGTGGAGGTGGGAACGGCAGGAAACACCCTGGCGGAATGCGAGCGCGCGGCGGATTATATCGGGAAAGCACTGTCTGCGCTTTTGTCATCATAGCATAAATCATATCCTTTCGGGTATACTAACTGTAAAATAGTATGCTTGAAAGGATTTTTTGTTATGAAGCTTTCTGTGAATCTGGAAACAAATAAAAAAATGATGGAGGATATTCTGCCGATAGGCAAAAGCTTTGACCTGATACAACGCGACCTGGTCATAGGCGGAAAACGCGCCTCTATGTATTTTATCGATGGATTTGTCAAGGACGGCGTTGTGGCAAAAATGATTACCTTTCTTCTGTCCGTTACGCCGGAAAAAATGCAGGATATTCATTCCGCAAAGGAATTTGCTTCTCATTTTATATCCTATGTGGAAGTATCCACGGAGCAGGATGTGGACAGGCTCATCAGCCAGTATCTGGCGGGTCCGGCGGTGTTGATGCTGGATGGATTTGATGAAGCGATCTTAATTGATGCCAGAACCTACCCTGCCAGAAGTACGGAAGAGCCGGAAAAGGAAAAGGTGCTTCGAGGCTCGCGTGACGGCTTTGTGGAAACTGTTGTATTTAACACGGCACTTCTTCGGCGCAGAATCCGTGACGTCAATTTCACAGCAGAAATTGTAAATGTGGGAAATCGCTCTAAAACCGATATTGCCATTGCGTATATTGCAGATATTGTGGATCAAGAAATGCTTGCGCGCGTTAAGAAAAGGCTTGCGTCCATCGATGTGCGTTCGCTTACCATGAACCAGCAGAGTTTAGCAGAGTGCCTCATTCGCAGAAAATGGTATAACCCATTCCCGAAAATCAGATACACCGAGCGTCCTGACATCGCGGCGGCAAATATATTGGAAGGAAGCGTTGTGATTTTGGTGGATAACGACCCTTCTGCTATGGTGCTTCCCAGTTCCATCTTCGATTTTATACAGGAAGCGGATGATTTTTATTATCCGCCGCTGATCGGTGGATATATTCGCATTGCCAGAAATCTGATATTCTTTTCCACACTGATATTAACGCCACTCTGGCTTTTAGCGCTTCAAAATATGGATGCTTTGCCGCCCTGGCTTCAGTTTCTGCGCGTGGCAGAACCTAATGATGTGCCGATTGTGGTACAGCTCTTGCTTTTGGAAATGGCAACGGATGTATTAAAGCTTGCTTCTGTTAACACGCCAAATATGCTGGGAAGCTCCTTAAGCATCATCGGTGCGCTGATACTGGGAGATTTTGCCATTCAATCCGGTTGGTTTGTGCCGGACACTATTTTGTATATGTCGGTGGTTGCTATCAGCAGCTTCGCCCAGCCCAGCGTAGAACTGAACTACGCCTTTAAGTTTATGCGCGTGTTTATTCTGCTTCTCACATGGTGGCTGAATATATGGGGATTCATAGCGGGACTTTTGATTTCTTTTGCCTTCA
>JAFQLU010000070.1 GCA_017396465.1 Clostridia bacterium
ATAACTCTTAATGAGTAATATACTATACAAGAAGTTAATCTTCTCATTTCTCCGCTAACGGAGCGATATCCTTTTGACCGATATCTTTGTCTTTGTCCTGAAAATTACCTGGAATTTTCTTTAAGCCTGCACTGTTCATTTTTCAAGGTTCATTGCCTGCTCTCTCGAGCCGACTTTTAATATTATACTCGGATTTTGAACGATTTGCAAATGATTTAAGTTCGATTTTCGCCGATTTTCGAAATATACACCTTGTTTTCTTTGTTTTTCTCACTTTTTCGATATATTTACTCTTTTTTTCGCAATTTTTAAAAACGCAGATTAAGCACAACAAACTGTGCTCAATCTGCGTTTTACTACTATATATTGGAAGGTTATACCTTAAGATACAACCAATTTCCTTTTTTTACTTTTCTGCCGAACATTACGGCGCGGGTTCCGAAGTCTAATGTAAGACCCACAATCATTGCCATATGACCGTTTCCTGTGATGCGTGCCAGGAGCCATACCACGAACAATCTGCCTATCCAAAGAGCTATCAGATTGGTTACCGCAATATACCGCACATCGCCTGCACCCTTTAAGATACCTGCCATTGCCTGCATGTATCCTACCAACACAGATTCTACTGCAAAGACACGGACAAAGAAGATCGCCTCTTTCAGCACTTCGCTATCGTCGGTATAAATCCTTGCAAGGAGTGGCGCAAAGAGGAAGAACAGAATACCGATGACGCTGAATATGGTGTAGATACAGAATTTATTTGCTTTTACGGTTTCCAACGCTCCCTCGTGATCGTTTGCACCTAAGGATTGCGCAATCATGGTAGTGGATGCAATTGCAATCACCGTAGACGGCGTGGTGATAATACCGTTTAAGTTTGCACCAATCTGGTATCCTGCCTGAAATATCGTTCCGAAGGACACCAGAACCGTTTGCAGAATCACAAATCCTCCCTGGAACAGGAACATATCCAGACCGGAGGGAATCGCCACACGCACCAGGCGCGTGATAATTTCTTTATCGATTCTTAAACTGAACTTCTTAGGGAAGATTGCTTTTTTCGCCGCAATTCCGTAAATAATCTGGCAGATAACAGGAACGCACCAACTCAGTACATGTGCTACGCCTGCACCATACAACCCGAAGGCAGGAATTCCCAGGGGTGCAAAACCATATATCAGAATGGGACTGAATATAATATTTGCTACATTCAGCGACACACTTCCTACCAAAGATGTTATATTGTCTCCTGCGCCACGTTGTACAGAGCCCATCGCCGTTGTAAACGCCGGGCACGGCATCCGTATCATACAAAATGGCAGGTACACATACATCGCCTTTAAAACATCCTGCTCCGCACCGCCGTAAAACAAATGGATGATTTGCGTACGGAACACAAGTCCGATACACATGATTATCACGCTGATAAAAAGGTTCAGCTTCAGCGTCTGGTCAAACACATCGCGCACGCGGTCCTTTTCCCCTGCACCCCACATTCTGCCTACTAAGATGGTGGAGCCCACGGAAATGCCCGTGAAGGTACAGTTGAGCCATACAACCAGCGTGTTGCACATGCTGACCGCCGTCAGCTCATTTTTTCCCAAATTAGCTACAATTGCCGTGGCAATAATTCCGGCAATGACGCTGAGCGCCTGCTCGATAAAGCAGGGCATACCAATTTGTATCATTTCTTTTGTCTTATACGGTACTGTCAGTTTCATAGAAAATTCCTCCTGCTATGCATAGAGCCTCAAGGTGTTTCTTCTATATATAATGTACGGTTTCATTCTACTCCCGTCCCTTTGATTTGTCAACCGTTTTTTGCAAAAAAATTTCCCTTGAATATGAAAAAGAAGCTGCCGCAAAGCGACAGCCTCTTCACATTCCTGTTATGATTTGGTTTTCCAATTAACGCTTTCATTTGTGACGATAAGGTTCTCCGTCAGGGGTGCAACGGTAGTGAAGTTGTCCCATACGAAAACCTTTGCCGCAACCGGCGTTCCGCTTAAAGTCACTTCTGCGGAAATATAGTTTTCGTTTTTAAGGTCTGCTTTTGTCAGCGCAACCAGTTCATTGTCTACACTATACATCGCAATCATGGCAACACCTGTGTAGCTTCCGTCCAGGTACGCGGAAACGGTAGCGCGGCTTCCGTTTATTTCAGCGCCTGCACCTGCTACCGGTGTGAACAAAATCTGATGGAGATAGAAGCCTGCTTTGCCATCCTTGGGGTTATTCAGCTTCAAAGTATGGGTGCCTTCCGTTAAGTATACAGAAGGACCTGTCAGGCGTTCCACACCGCCGTCGGTTTTGGTATAGTTTGCAGTTGCTGTCACACCATCTACGATAAACTCCAAAACTTCACTGTCGGTATATGCGTTTGAGCTTGCGTAGGCACCTGCGTCCACTTTTATCTGATACACACCCGCTTTTGTTACGTTCAGAGTGTAGGTAAAGTTTTTCTCGTTGCTGATATGGGGTGTTAAGGCATAGCCTGTGTTAAAGCCACTCTGTGCCGTCAGTTCCTCACTCAGGAAATTACCGACCAGCGTATAACCGTTTTCGGGTGTCACTTGATTTTTTTGGTCGCGACAATTAATCTGCCCATCCGTGATATTGGTTGCACTGTAATACTGAGGAGAAATTGCTATTTTGCCGCTGATGGGAAGCGTTACATTCATCACATCAACAAAAGGAACTTCAATATCCACACCCGGTACAATATACATACGGTAGTTGGTGTTTGCCGTCAAAGCAACCGAAGGCGTCTTACCCATACCCAGTCTTCTTAACCTCGGAGGATTGATAATAGAAAGTGTTCCGTCATATACAGTAGTCATTTCCTGCGTATCCAGATTCTTTATAAACACGTTTATTTCCATTTCGTCGCCGGCAATATGACCATAGAAATTGTAATTTCCATCTACCGGCACAGAAAAGTCAAAGCCTCTGCACGCCCCGGCGGTGATGGAATAATCCGAGGCATCCGCTTCAATTCTGGTTAAGTTGTTATCTACGGTAACTACTTTATCGCTCAAGCTTTCTGCACTTTTCTCAACTGTGAGGTGATGCAGATATGTGCCACCCACGGAGGAAGCAAAGGTCAGTGTTTGTACGCCGGCGGAAAGAGATACCTCCATCGCCTCATCCTCTGCCGTTGTTTTGGCGGATGTGCCGCCTGCCTTAAATGTGTGGGTTTTTGTTACAGCCTCGTTATTTCCTGCTGTAACGGTAAGCGTTACATCCTTATCCTCTGTTATACTTGTCGCATTCGACAGATAGAAGCTTTGGTTGAAGGTAATGGTGTAGGTTCCTGCCTGCTTCACATTTAGCTTATAGGTAGCAGCTGTGCCTGCATCAACGAGAATCTGTCTGTCTCCCGCATGGGGCGCAGCTAAAGCGCTGTTTGCATAATCGCCGATATAATTGTAGCCTAAAACCTTGGAAGGATTCTTGGATATTTGTCCGTTTACAAAGGTGTCGTAGCCAATGTCCGGCGTATATGTGTTATAGTCGGAGGGATAGATTGCCTGCGGTGCACCGCTGATGGTGTGTGCCGTGGAACGGATGTCGATATACGTCACCGTTGTATCTGCTACAGGCGTGATGTTTAAAATCCAGTCTCCTGCCGTCAGCGTCGCAGAATCGGACGCCTCATCGTCGCATGCATCGGTACGGACATAGTTATAACCATAAGCTTTGATTGCACTGCCGCCGTTTGTCAAAGAAACCACGGTTTCACCCTGCTTTAAGGTTACCTTGAAGTTGTTATTCTCGGTGCCCTCCTTGTTTAAGAACACAGCATAGTCGCCGTCTTCCGCTATGGTCACGGGGAATTGATAGGTTTCACCGGCAACAAACTCGGTGTCCTGCATGGTAAGACGAGTAAATCCTTCACCCAATGTTTGGATTTTACAGTCGGAAAATTCTTGTGCATCAAAAGCTAAAGTGTTGCCGTCCTCAAAGGTGATGATACCTTCGCCTACTTCGGTCGCTTTTACTGTCAGAATATTTTCGCTTAACGTAAACTCTGCCGCTTTACCGTTTACAGTTACGGCAGAAACGGTGTGGCTTCCTAAGTTTTTCAGCGGAAGTTTAGTGTTTCTGCCAACGACTGCGCCGTAGTTCTTTTCGAACACAACTGCATTACCGGACAGAATGGACTGGATATTGGAAATCTCAGCTCTTGTTAAGCCTAAGGTGGTCATAGCATAGTTTTCTGCCTTTTCCTGCAATGTGCTTCCCTCATACGCCTTCAGCTTCGCTACTGTGGATGCGTATTTGAAGGAATCGTCGTCATAGCGATAACGCTTGCCAAAGATAGAGAAGCTGGTAAGCTCAAAATCAATTGCCAAATCCGTTTCCGATACACCGCAGAGTGCTTCTAACACAAATGCCACCGTACCGGTACGGTCTGCACCGCCCCAACAATGGAAATAAATCGGATAATTATCGATATCTGCAAAGGTTCTCAAAACGCCATCATATAAGGAGGAACGAGAAAATGCGGTGGTGTAGCTACCGATTCTGTAGTCATTGACAAACTGCACATCACTGCCGATGGGACTTTCTGTCAGTTTGGTAGAACGGAAGTCTATATCGGTTTTAATTCCCAAATCATCATGCATGACTTTTCTTCCGGCTTCCGTTAATTCCAGATTATGTCCTTCTACTAAATCCAATTCGGAACCACGATACGCCCAACCCTGGTTCAGACCATTCCATCCACCCAGGTCACGGACATTTCTTACGCCCTCTACGTTGATATAACGAGCGGTTTTGGCGGTATAGAATTGTTTTACTTCGCTTTCTGTTTCTCCACTCCGTACTTTCCAGTAGTAAACGGTGTCTACAAACAGATTATACACATCGTAAGACGTGCCGGATATATTTTCAAAGGTCAAAACATCGGCGGAAAAATCCTTCGTTTTAGAAATCAGAAGTGTATAATTTTCTGCACCGGAGATAGCATCCCAGGAAAGAGATACCGGCTTGGGAACGTCGGATTTTGCAGAAGAACCTTTCACATAGCCGGAAACAACAGAAGATGTGTAACCTGCATAAGCATCTGTGTCGTATGCTTCTCTTGCCGCAGCCATGTAATTTGCAACCTCATCCTTTGCCAGCACCACGGTGTTTTCCTTGTCGGGGTCATAGCTTTCGATGGTCAGAGATGTAATATAGTAACAGGAGTCTTCAGGAGTAATGGTTAAGGTGTTGATTCCTTCTGCTAAGGTCACACAGTAATCTAAGCCCTGCTCCACTTTTGCACCTGCAGCCGTGTCCTCACCATAAGTCAGCACAATGGCAGACGCATCGTTTCCGTCGATGGATACGGCAGTGGTCGCGGTTGTGCCTGCTGTTACGGCAGCGCTGTTTCGGAATTTACCGTTAATCTTGATTTTATAGCCGCCGGCTTTCTGCACATTCAGCTCAAACTTTGCCTTGTCTCCCTTTTCTACATAAATAGCTCTGCCGTAGGAAAATGCATCCGCTAAGTTGCTGTTTGTGTAGTCGGCGTAGTAAGTATAATCGGAAACTCGCGCATACTCGGTTTTGTAAATCTGTCCGTTGATATAGTTGTGTCCCGATACATCGCAAGTGTTATAGTCCGAAGGGTAAATCGCCTGTTTGCTGCCATCAACCGGAATGGTTGTGGTACGGATATCAATATAAGACACCGTCATTGCTGTTGCAGGTTTTATGGACATGGTCCATATACCCGTCGTCAGCGGAACAGAAGCGGAGGTCTTGTCCTTTTCGCCGCCTATTCGCACATAGTTGTACGCATAGCTTGCACTTGTCGCGGTGCTGTTCCAATATGTTTTTGTTTCGCCGTCCTTCGTGAAAGTCACTACGAAATTCGTGTTTGCCTCTTCAGCCTTTTGCAGGAACACGGCATAGTCACCATCTTGCTTGATTTCTACATCAAAGGTTCTGGCGGTGTTTGCCGCAAAGGCACCGTCTTTCAAAACAAGTCTGCTAAATCCGTCTTCCAAATATGAATCAACAGGCTCTACTGTAATGGAATAGATATACACATCCGCTTTGGATGAGTCCACATATAATGTCAGCTCGTTTGCTCCGGCAGCAAACTCTGTATTATACGCATATATCTGCGAATCGGCTTTTACGGCACCGGTCTGTCCTGCTTCAAAGGTATGCGTATAAGAAACACTGTCATTTCCTGTTGCGGTAACAGTTGTCTTTGCCTCTACTGCATCGGTGTTAGCACTCTTCAGATAAAAGCGAAGCTTCATTTTGATGGTGTATGGACCGGCTTTTACTACGTTCAGCTTATAGGTCAGGGTTTTATTGGAAGCTAAATGAATGCCTCTGCCGTAGGAGAAGGGGACAGCCAGAGCACTGTTTGTGTAGTCAGCGTAATAATCATAGCCGGACACACGAAGATAAGAGCTTTTGCTCATATCACGGTTGATATAGTTCGCCGTTCCCACATTAGGTGTCAAAGAGGTATAGTCCGAAGGATAAATCGCCTGCTTCGTGCCGTCAATGGGAATCACCGTGGAACGAATATCAATATAAGATACCGTAATCGCAGTAAGGCACTTAATAGAAAGTGTCCATGTACCCTTTGTCAGCTCTGCCGAAACAGATTCCGCCTCCTTCGCCGCGCCCATACGCACATAGGTTTCCGCATAAGCCGATACCTTTGATGTGCCGGTACAAACGGTTTTGGTTTCCGTTCCGTTTGTAAAAGACACCACGAAACCGGTATTTGCCGTTTCTGTCTTTTTCAAAAATACGGCATAGCTTCCGTCCTCGGGAATGTCTACCGTAAATGTTCTTGCGGTGTTTGCCGCAAATGCCTTATCCGTGAGGGTTAGACGGATAAAATTATCGTCTAAACTCTGCGCGGTGTAGCCTTCTGCCGCAGATGTTATGGGCGCAAAGACGCACAGCACCATCATCACGGACAAAAGAACCGATAAAATTCTGTTTGTTTTCTGCATGGTTTTTCCTCCTCTTTCGTCGTTCCAAACAAATGGAAATTTTTATATGTTTTCAGATGTTTCTTTGATTTTCTCATCTGCAATCTATATAAATATTATAAAACATTTATACCAAGAAATATAGTGCAAAAAACAACACAAATTTATATTTTCGCCACTTTGCATGGTTTTCCTCTCCTTTTTTGTCAGCCAAAGGATGTTTTCCTATGTATGTATATATATAGGAAAAGGACTAGTCCTTTTGTGTTATTGTATCACAATATGATTTACTTGTCAACAAAAAATCTCGCCTCTTTACGGATATTTACGAAAATGGAGACCGTCGGGTGACGGTCTCCTTGAGATTTTAGGATGCGCTATTCCAATTTGCACTTTCGTTTGTTACTTCTAAATGTTTCATCAAGGGCGTTACGCTATCAAAATTGTTCCACAAGAGCACCTTAGCCGCCACAGGCGTGCCGCTTAAGGTAACATTTGCAGAAACATAATCGCCGTTTGACATGTTTTGTCTTGCCAAGCCTACCAGCTCGTTGTTTGCGCTGTACAATGCAATTATAGCTTCGCCTGTGTAGGTTCCGTCAAGGTATGCAGAAACGGTAGCATAGCTTCCGTTTACGGTTGCTCCTGCCGCTGCCAGCCGTTGTATCTTGTGCCGTCGTACTGTACGGTGATTTTATAATTTTTCATGAGGTTTCTCCTGTATGCTATGTAAGCGGAAGGGAAAGGTCCCTTCCGATCGTACTTTTAAACTGTTCCGGTCACGGTCAGAACCGCCACACCCGGTGTCACAATCCAGTTACCTGCCGTATCCTGTGCATAGGTTGCCGCAGGTACAGTAATAGCGCCTACAGCCGTTGCAAATTCACCTGTTGCTTCGTTATAGGTGTAGGACGCAGGCGGCAGGACTGCACCGTTTAAGGTAACGGAAATATCCGACAGAATCGGATCGAAGGTGTCTGTAATCACCACATCATCCGTTGCATCCACAGCGGTGTTACCCGAGTTCTGTATGGTGAGCGTGTAGGTAAGCTCACTGTTTTCTGTTACGTTTTCGGGAGAAAGCGCTTTTGTAATAGAAAGCACGGGCGCATCGGAAACGGTTACAGTTTCCTGCGCTGTTACCGGAGACGTGATGCCACTTCCCGTCACGGTTACTTCATTGGTAATGGTGCTGCCCGACGCCAAAGGCGCAAAGCTGTTTGCTTCCGCTTCATACACCAAAAGTGCGTTTCCCTCTGCCGGAACGGTGATGCCCGTAATCGTTAAAGGATCGGTGTCGCTCACGGTCGGTGCGGGCTGCAACACGCCGTTCTGGTAATACAAAACAGAATCTGCTTTGTAAGAAAGAGGCGTTACAACTCCTGCGCCTACCGCATATGCGCCTAAATTATCTGTCACCGTCACCCCGGTGATAGCCGTAGCTCCGGAGTTTAAGATGCTGATAACATAGGTCACATCATCGCCTGCAGTATAACTGTCTGTCACAGCAGTTTTGCTGGCAGAAAGTACTTCCACGATGTTGCCCGTAACAATATTGGAATTTACGGTGTTTCCGTTATAGGAAAGTGTTGCCTGATTAGTAAAGAGTGCCATTCCAAACTTCCTTTCATAGATTTTTTAGGAGAATATTCTCCATTTCATCATATGTCGAAATTTGGAAATTGGTGCATATCAGTCTTTCTTTTTCCGGTACTGCAAAAACCAGTTTACTAACGTGTCGTCGGCATACGCAATATCCCATGCGTTGTGTCCTAACCCATAGCAAATCTCAATCTGTGCATTTCCGCCCCGTTTATTGACAGAGTTAACCATGGAAATGCTTTCCGATAACGGAACAATTTCGTCGTAATCGCCGTGATAAATCATAATCGGAATATCCACCAAAGCTTCTCCGAACCAGTAAATACCGGTTCCGCAGATGGGAGCTATTGCCGCAAACCGTTCCGGCGCCGCCATGGCAAGCATCCACGTGCCGGTACCTCCCATGGAAAGGCCGGTTAAGTAAACTCTTTCCTTATCTATCGGCAGGCTCTCACAAATATAATCTAAAAAAGCCAGCAAAGACTCTGTGAAACATCCCCAGTACTGATGAGCAGGGCATTGAGGTGCCACAATGATAAACGGATATTCCTTGCCGCTTTCCCTTACATGTTGCAAAAATCCGTGTCGTGCCACATCTTCTAAATTTTCGCCCCATTCCCCTGCACCGTGCAGGAAGAATACCAGCGGATATTTTTTGTTTTCGTCAAAGTCCTTCGGCAAATACCGAAGATATCGGAACGAAAAATGAATATCTGTTTCCCATTGATGGCTTGTGTACATAACGTTCTCCTTATTTTACGGTGATAATCGTGATGTGTCCTTTATCGTATGCTGCCGCATTTCCCACATACTGGGGAATAACGGCGTCTTTTTTTACACCGTTTTCCATAAAAGATCCGTGAATTTCCGTAAATGCAGTATTATGCCAATGTCCGCAGAACACCGCCTTAACCACATCGGCGTTTTCTGTAATCAATTGGTACACCTGCATAGTGGCTTCATCGGACTCTGCTCCGCCGATGCGCTTTGCATAATCGCAGAAATTTAATGTATCCGTCACATACCAGCTTCCCGTGGAGCTGGTGTAAAGCGCCTTGATTTCCTTTTCCTCGGGATTATGAGTGCAGATAGGCTCATGCTGAAAAATCAAAATGTCCAGATTTTCCTCTTTCGCTCTTTTGATATCTGCTTTCAGCCGTTCTGCCTGCGATACATTGTATTTGGACTGTCCGTTTCCCAAACCAATCAGCAGAATTTTCTCTGCCAATATTTCGCTATGGTAATATATATCCGTTTTTACAACGGTGCGGATGATATCCTCACGGGATGCAAGCGTCGTAGGGTCGGGGAGCGTATGCCCCATTACACGGGTAACATCATGGCTTCCCAATAACACCATTGCATCAGGTGCCTTATCATAGATAAACCTCTGTATGTAATCCACGGCGCCCCATGTTAAGTAGTCAATCACATCGCCTGCCACGATAACCTTGTCAAAAAGATGTGCATAGCTCATGATGCGCTCCGTATTTTCCAAAGCATCCTCTCTTCTGAAGGTGCTTCTTCGTTTATCAATACATTCCAGCACGCAGGGATTCTTTTCTTCAAAATCCCGCAGGTTCCATGTGGAAAGGTGGGTGTCGGACAGAAGCAGAATATGTTGCGGCTCCTGCACCTTTCCTGAATCAATCAACATATGGCGAACCGCAAGACCGTTTTCTTTCAGCCTGTATATATGCGTATCGGGGTTTTGGCTGTTTCCCACGATGTCTTCTTTTTCCATACTGAAAAAGGGCTCTGCGCGATTGCTCATCGGTTTTCCTCCTTGGATGGCACCACAAAACGGAACGCATCACACACAATCTCAAACTCTGTGTCTCCGCCGTCGGTCACTTCTCCGTCAACACAAAAACGCATGGTATCATTTTCCGGAGACACTGAAACCTTTTTACATTTCTGCGACATAATAATCCGCTCAATGCCTTTTTTCTTCATATATGTCCCTTTCATATAAGAAGGAAGCAAAGAGATAAACCGCAGATGCGACACATTCCGGATGATGTTGATGCTGATAAGCCCATCCGAAACAGATGCCATCGGGTTGCTTTTGATACCACCGCCACAAAAACAACCGTTTGCCAAGGATGTGAGAAGCAAATCTCCGCGGAACTTTTCTTCTCCATCCGTATCCACAACCATGAAATAACATTTTTTGCGAATCAGCGTGAGTAAAATAGCAATAAAATATGCCGCAGAGCCGAAGAAAAATGTTTTTTTCTTCACCGTCGCAGTCAGGTCTGCCACAGCGCAGTCGAACCCGATGTTGAACATGTTGGCACAATATCCTTCTTTTACTTCACCATTTACCGTTGTGCGGTAGTGGATGGCATCACAGGATACCGCTTTCCCCGTAATCTGCAGAGAAATATCCTGAAAATCAGCATCGGGAAAATTGCGGATAAAATCGTTGCCCGTTCCCGTGGGAAATACGCCAATTTCAGCTCCATCGCACCCGATAGCGCCGTTTAATACTTCACTCAGCGTGCCATCACCGCCACAAGCGATAAACCGCGCGGCGCCATGCTCTTGGCAATATGCTTTTACATAGCGCTCCGCATCTCCCGACGCGGTTGTGATATAAATTTCTGCCTGATCACCAAGGGATTGCAGGCTGTTTAAAACAGCTTCCCTTCGCTTTCCTTTCCCGGCGGCAGGATTGACTACAAAAATTGTTTTCATGATTTTCTCCTTTTACAACACAATTTCCGCACGATATGTTTTGCCACGGAAAAACGCCATTTTACACAGGCTCAAGCCGCCGTGAGGCGTGTGGTATCCGGGATTTTGGGAAACGTCTAATATTTCTTCCCGCTCCGCACCGGGGAATGTCACATAGCTCACATTGTTTCCGGCAAACTGCATTCTTGCAAGAAATCCGTCTTCCACTTCATATTCTATGGTTATGCGGTCACCGCAGAAGGTGTACACCGTGCAGAAAGCGTGTTCCGACTGACGAAACGGATGCACATAATCCGTTTTGGTCAAAAATCCTTTCGCAGTAATTCTTAAGAAATCCTCGCCGCTTTCTTCCGAAATATCCGTAAAATACTGAATGGGATATCCTATTTCTCCGTTTTCCAGCATCACTTCCGGTGTTAAAAACGGCACATCATACCCTGCCGGCGGTGTTTCTGTAAATTGCGGTTCATGGGGAAAGGGCATATAAGAACCGCTTCTGACATAGTGAGGCGCCGAGCCAATAAAAGGAAGCATGAAGGTATGGTCTTTGCGTCTTAAAACGTACAAGCTCCGCACCTTGTTTTCTTCCCGGACAAATTCCGTTTTGTGCCATTCCCAGGTTTGCGCCTCCCGTATATCCTGTTTGGGAACCGTATCAACATATGGCGTCCCCGAAAGGCGGTTATATAAAGAAATCAGGCTATTGCAAAACTCTGTATATACTTCAAAAATACGGAATATCTCTCTGTATTCCTCGGTGGCTCTGCCATCCGTCCAGAAATCACAGAACCCTTTGTCCTCCCGATACCAGAAGGTGACCATTTTTTCTGTAACATGCAAAATATAGGCGTGAGCTTCTTCGGCATCTTTCCCGGTAAGAAGACCTTCTGTCAAAGCATATGCCATATGCTTTGCGGCATCCATATCTCCATACATAGAAAGACTTCTGCCGTAAGAAATACCGTTTCCTTTGCGATTTCGCGCAGCAAACAGCAAAGAAACAGAACGCCGCACGTTCTCCTGCATAAAGGCCGGTATTTCTTTCTGAAGTTCCGAAAGCGCACGACACATGTTCAGGTTTGCATCAATGCTGTAGGAATCGAATTTTCCGTAGGGAGGTGTTTCATCCATCCACCCGTCTTTAGAATTTTCCTGCATAATGGAAATCATTTTCTCGGCACATCGGTCGCTCATACCCTCCTGCTCAAATCCCAGCATTTCCCGTCTTCCGGCGCACAGCATGGCAACATGATAATAATTGCTGGGAAGCGGCGTTAAAAACTCTAAAGTGTCTTTTCGGATAAAATCTGTATAATCTGTTTTTTCCCGAAGCTGCGCCATCTTCTCTTCCGAAATCAGCGAAAGCTCTCCTGCTTCTTTCAGCATGAGAAGACTTTCTAAGGTACTGAGCTTTGCCCATTTTCCCAACTCGGTATCTTCACGGATAAAATCAAAATAACGAATCACACGATTGCGGTTTTCTTCTGTTTTCTGCCTGATATAAACAGACACCGCCGCACGGATCACTGTTCCCACCGTGTATTCGCTTTCATCTGCCGTAACGGGAATCCCGTGAAATGTCGCATTTTTTCCATCTTTATCCAATATATGTAATACATGTTCCAGACAATCATATACAAATGGTTCTATCCATTCTTTTATCGTTTTCATGTTTTTCTCCTTTTTACGATTCTTCCACCAATTTTCCACAGATATGCTCCGGCGTCAGTTCCAACAGAAGGGTATTTTTCGCAAACCCTTCAATTTCTTTTTGGATATAAGCCGCATCCTGTGTGAATTTATAGCTGAGCTTTGTGGTGATATCGATTACTGTGTCTAAGTCATCCACAATTGCCATTCTGCCAAAGACAATCACGCTTTTAATGTTCAGCGCCCATTCTCCGGGATTTTGGTACCCCTCGTCATAGGTGCAGAAGGAAACCTTGTTGTCCTTTTTTAAAGCATCCAGGCGATGCCCCACTTTTCCGCAATGAAAATATATTTTTCCGTTTTCTTCGTTATACCAATGGTTCATCGGCATGCCGTATGGATACTGATTATCCCCAATGACGGAAAGAACGCCTCGCTTTTCTGTTTTTAATATGCGGATGCACTCCTCCATCGGCAACTGTTTCTTTTTTCGGATTAAGTCCCTGAACATCTCATTGCTCCTTTTCCCTGTTTGAATGAACCGAATCAGTTCTTCCACATCATCAAAATCATCGTAATCACCAAAAACACCACATCGGTGATAGATAACACCGTTTCTTTCATTTTCTTCCAGACAATTCAGCAAAGCTTTGACACCATATCTTTTTGCAAAAAGAGTAAAGCCATAAGGCTTTATTTTAGATAGTATGCCTTTCCGACAATCTTTCTCACATAAAAAGCAGTATTTCAACTGTTTTTCTTCAGAACACCTGCGGTTTTCGCATCGTTCTGCATCGCTGCACTCCCCCAAGTGGCATCCGCCGCAATATACATTTTCCGAGCACAAACAACACGCCAGTCCGCAACGAGCAATTCCAAGTTCACTTTTCACAGAATTTTCTCCTTTGAAATGAATTTGTCTCCTCATAGAATATATTGTTTAAACCAAGTATATCACATTCTTTTTAAAATAACAACCTTTTGAAAAAAGGAAAAACGAATTTTATTCGTTGCAGCGTGTCGACGGTGTGCCCTGTGGGTAGAAACCTCGACACGCTTGATAAGACTTTGAAAAAGGTAGGTATATTTGGCGAGCACAAATTCGTCGGCGTACTTCGTCAAAACAATGGTCACTCATATCGTTTTTCTTGCAAAAAACTTTATCCATTCCCATTGTTTTTCCTCTTCCCAAAAAGTCATTTAGACTTTTTGGGATCCCTAA
>JAFQLU010000071.1 GCA_017396465.1 Clostridia bacterium
ATAAAAACGACGGTTCCAAATCTGCTCCTCTTAAAACCGTTTATGCGGCAACTGAAAAAATCCGCAAAGTAAACAAGACCATGACGAATGATATCAACGTATACATTCGCGGTCGTCACTATATGAATAAAACCTGGACCATGACCGAAGAAGACTCCGGCTTCAACGGCTACCGCATCAAGTACACCTCCTGGGGCGACGAAAAGCCTGTCCTCTCCATGGGTGAAGAATACAGAAACTTCCAGCTTCATGATGCGGACTTAAACATCTACAAAACCTACGTTGGTAAAGGCGTTGTTTCCCGTCAGGTATACTTTAACAACGTGCGCGGTATCCGTGCAAGAAGCGTTGCAGGTCTTACCAACGGAAAATATGTGGACAGTAAATACTATCTCTGTGATGATACAGAACTGTTAGATTACGCAGTTCCCACAGATTTAGAGTTTGTATTCCATATTAACTGGTGTAACCCCCGTGCCATGATGGAAAGCATCGAAGAAACAGCAGACGGCAGAGTGAAGCTGACACCCGTGCAGTCCCAGTGGGCATATGTCAGCGCACGTGTTAACACGAAAAAAGACTCCGGTGTTGATGTTCCTTCCTATATTGAAAATGCATACGAGCTGTTAGACCAGGAAGGCGAATGGTACTTAAACCAGTACGACGGTTATCTTTACTACATCCCCAGAGAAGGCGAAGATATGAAAACCATGGTGGCAACCATCCCCATGGGCGAACAGATTTTAAATGTTACTTCTTCTACAACGAAGAACCCCGTTCGGAACTTAACCTTCGAAAACTTAACCTTTGCTGATGTTGGCTGGCTGAGACCTACACAGGTTGGCGGCCATGCAGATGCGCAGAACAACCATATCCGTGAAAACGGCGATAAGATGCCCGGCACAGGTATGATGATGAACAACATCCGCTACGTTGACTTTATCAACAACAAGGTTACCAGAATGGGTTGCACGGGCTTAGAAACCAAAGGCGCAGTTCAGCACGTGAACATCATCGGTAACGAATTCTTTGATTTGTCCGGTACAGCTGTTACCATGGGCGGTATTCAGGACCCCGTAAGACCGGATTCTGAAGATAAGTACAACCAGTACAACAAAATCAGCAATAACTACATTCACCATGTAGCAAGAGAATATATGTCCGCAGCTGCGATTTCCTCCGGCTGGCCGAGACATTCCGAAATTACACACAACGAAATCGTAAACGTACCTTACTCCGGTATGCATATCGCATACGGTTGGGCAAGTCACGCAGAGCTGGGTACTGCAATGTATGATTTCAAGCTGAATGATAACTACATTCACGAAATCAACAATGACCGTCTGTACGATGGTGGTGGTATCTACACCTTAGGTGCTTCCTCCTTAGAATGTAAAGAAGGCGGCAGAAACGAAATTGCAGGTAACTACTTCGAAGGTATCCGTAACGCATACGGTTCCGTATACCCCGATGAAGGTTCCACCTACTGGCATGTTTACAACAACGTTTCCGACTACCGCGACAATATCGGTTGGTCCAGAAACTTCGTGGAAGAATACATGACCTCCGAGGATTACTACTGGTTCATGATTCACACCGGCAGTATCAAATATAACCTCTTAGAGAACAACTACTCCACACATCCGAAGGTTCGTGTAAACTCCGAAGAAAATGAAATTCACGAAACCTTTGCATACCCCGATGCTGAATGGCCGGAAGAAGCACAGGCTATCATCAAAAACGCAGGTATTCAGCCGGAATACAAGAAGAACTTCAACTATGGCGGTCCTCAGTCCTACATTTCTCTGGACAGAGAATACGAAATTGCTCCCGGTGAATCTCAGCAGATTATTGCAAAAATCTGCAGTCCTTACCTGACAGAGCATCCCATGGAAGACTTCGACATCAAATACTATTCCAGCGATCCTTCTGTTTTAACCGTTGATGAAAACGGCGTGATGACCGCAGTTGGCACAGGTATTGTATGGGTAGAAGCTGTTGCATTTGTTGACGGCGTTCTGCAGACCAAGCAGTACAAAATTTTCGCAGGCGATAAGTTCGACAAGATTACAGTAAACGTAAACAACCTGAACATGATTCTGGGCTACACATCAGACCTTCAGGTGAAAGGCTCCACCACATTCGGAAGAGATATCGATGTTCCGAGAGAAGCTATTCAGATTACCTCCTCCGATCCTTCTGTTGTAACTGTTGAAGAAAGCGGCAAGGTAACAGCAGTAGGCAGAGGCGAAGCGGTTGTAAGCGTAAAAGCTGAGTTAGACGGCATTTCCATGAGCAAGGAAATCCCCGTAAGAATCATCACCTATACACAGGAAGATTCCTTAGAACTGCCCTATAAGAAGGCTCCCGATGCTATGTTTAAGGCAGGCTCCTGGAGTGGTTCTCCCAAGGCGGCAGGCGGTGAATTAACCGTTAAGGGCAGCCCCGCATTCTTAACCGGTGCAAACGTTGACAATCAGCTGATTGCCTTCGATATGTCTATTGAAAACCCCAACAGCTGGCCGTCCCTCGTTCTGTGTGCACAAGACAGAATGGGAACCTATAAGAACGACGACTGCTACATGATTGGCTTCAAAGCTGACCATATTGAGCTGCAGAGATTCAACAAGGGTGTTCGTTCCATGATTTTCGGTAACGATGCGACCTATTCGCCCATCGGTGGTCCCGGTATTGCCAATCAGAAAGAAGATGGCAGCAAGATTTATGAATATGGTCAGACCTACAGCGTTATCGTAGGTGCTCTGGATACGGAAGAAGGCACAAGAATCGTTCTGACCGTAAACGGCGAAAATATGTTCGACTTTATGGATACAGACGCAAATGCACTTTCTGCAGACGGATTGTTCGGTATCTATAACACAGGTACCTTCACATTCTCTCCGTACACAGGAAGAACCAACGAATAATCGAGAGTAGGAGGATGCATAAACAATGAAAAAGATTTTAAGCTTTGTGCTTGCCTTAGGAATGATGCTGAGTATGCTCAGCATCATCCCCGCGCAGGCGGCACCCACAGAAGATTATCCTTATATTTATGAAGATTTTGAAGCAGACCGCGGCAGTACAACCGGCGGTGTTGCTACATGGGTAAATGAAGGCGCTCATGGAACAAACGGCGCACTGTACTTTAACCAGACCAAGGATGCAGATGATATTAATGTGCTCCTTCCCGATCATTCCATTATCAGCGGAAAATTCAAAATGTCCGCCTGGGTGAAGCTAGACACCACAAAAACAAAGCTGAAAGGCGAAAAATTTGGCTTTGTGTTCTGGGCTCCGGCAACGGATACCCCGGATGGTAAATATGATAAAAAGCCCAATCATCTGAATCCAAGCAGTTGGGAAATGGACTGGACTGTTAATGTTGATAAGAATGCGTTAAACCGCGGTGAGTGGGTTTATGTGGAAAGAATCGTGGAAAACTGGGACGGCGTAATGCGTCATGGTATTTACACTCCCGATGCAGAAAATGCGATATTTAAATTCGCACCCCGTCTGGGTTCTCCCGGTGACGGTAAAATCGGTAATATCGTTGCCGACGATTCTCCCACGAAGAGTGTTTGCTGGTATTTAGACGATTTTATCGTAGAACCCATAGTGGAGCCTTATGGTGCAGGTGCAGATTCTGACGGTTCCAATGTTTTGGTTGATGTTGATTTTAATGACGACATCAGTACATATAACAAGCAGATTTCTATCAGCACCAACAACGGTCAGATTGAAAACGGTGTTTTCCACTTCACATCTGAAGGCGGCAGCTACAACAACATCAACATCAAGGAATTGCCCGTCAAGTACAACAAAATTTATAAATTCACTTTCCGTGCAAAAGCAAACGATGATGCAACGGTTGGCGCCATGATAAAGCTGATTGCTATCCGTGGCACCAAGGTGGGCGATACATCTAAAAAAGACGTAAACGACCCATTCTATCATTATCAGTTTGTTCGCGCAATGGATACTGTAACCGGTGAACAAGGCAAGCTGACCAAGGAATGGAGAAACTACGAGCTTTACATGACCCGTCAGGTGAAAGCGGCATTCCATCCGCCTCTTTCCTTTAACTTCCGTGCGTATGGTCCTGTAAAACTGGACGATAAGGACGCCGGTATGGAAGCAGTAGACTTTATGGTTGACGACTTAAAGCTGGAAGAGCTTCCCACCGTAATGAATGGTGACTTCAGCCTGCTGAAGGGCGATCTGGTTACCACATACGAAGACTCCAACGCAAACAACAACGACTCCAAGCTCTACGGCACATTCTATGGCTGGAGAGACAAGGGCGCAACCGTACAGAAGATTGACGGTGCTGCAAAAGTAACCGTAACAGAAGAAAACGGTCACATCGAGCAGGGCGTGCATATCAAAAACCATTCTCAGAATGTAATCACATT
Source organism: Clostridia bacterium (assembly GCA_017396465.1). Classification (GTDB taxonomy): domain Bacteria; phylum Bacillota; class Clostridia; order UBA1381; family UBA9506; genus Congzhengia. Next base: position 4,416 of record JAFQLU010000071.1, read on the forward strand.
CCGTGCAAAGGGTGAAGGCGACTCCGTTGGCAAACCCATTCAGGTGAAGCTGGACAGAGACGTAACAACTAAGGACGAAAGAGATGTTTACGGCGTTAACACAGAAATCATCGGCGAAAACTTGGTGTTAACCGATGATTGGAAAGAATACAGCATCCGTTACGATCTGGATGTGAAAACTCCTGCAGGCGCAAATGATTCTGCAGAGCCCAGAGCTCCCTACCTGTCCTTCGTAGTAGATGGCGGCGCAAAAGGCCTCACATATTATGTAGACGATGTGGTAATCGCTCCCTACATTCCGCCTTATGAGTTGCCTTATGCAACAGACCTGGCTATCGATGGTGCGGCACTGGCGGGCGAAAACGTTACATTCAGTTACCTGTATAACAATGACATAGAAAACTACTATGAAGGAAACTCCGTAGTTCGTGTGCTGAAGAAGGTTGACGGAGGATATGTAACAATCGCGCAGTATGCTGAACTGAGCAATGTGTATGACATCCATATTCCTGAAGAAACACTCGGCAGTAAGCTGAAAATTGAAATTATGCCTATCACAGAGCCGGATGAAAACGGTAAGGTAAGAGCCGGTGCGCCTTACGCAATCGAAACAGATACCGTAAAATCTGCATACGTGATTAAGCCTTCCTTAGGCTCTTTTGATGCAGAAAGCGGTTCTATCACAGGTACTCTGGCTGTTGAAAACAACAAGCCCGATGGCGACAGCTTAGATATGTTCTTAGCTATCGTGCTCTACGATGCAGACGGTGGTATCGTTCGTTACGATTCCAAGCCCATCTCCGTTGGTGCGGCTTCTTCCGACGACATCAAGCTGTCTGTTTCCACGGCAGATGCAGAAGGCTTAGCTTCCGTAGCATATGCAAAAGCATTCACATGGGCAGGCTCCGGTATCTTCAATACAGACCTGACATCTTATGCTGAAACCATTACGGTAAACAGATAATTGCACAAAGTATTTTCCCACCGCAGAATTTCTGCGGTGGGATTTTTTGCGTTCATGCGAGCGATGCCTTTTGTTTCGAAAAATTTGCAGGCTCCGTGCTGCTGGTTTTTATCGGGGAGCGCGACCGCACCCTTCTGCCGGACGGGACGGAGAAAATGAATCATGCAAAAAGATTTCCTGCGCGAATGAAACAGAAAACGAATATGAAGCTTCAAAAACGATAAAAGAAAAACAAAAAGCCGAAAAAGCACAAACAAAAAGCCGCCCTGCAATTAGCAGGACGGCTTACGTTTTTCCGACCGGTTATTTGATTTAAGCTATGCCCAGGCTCACAGCCAAAGCATCGTTCACGCGGTACATCAGTGCCTCACTGAGCTTTCCAATTTTCTCCCGCAGGCGCCGTTTATCCACGGTTCGAACCTGTTCTAAAAGAATCACGGAATCTTTGGCAAGACCAAAATCATTTGCACTGATTTCCACATGGGTGGGAAGCTTTGCCTTGTTAATCTGCGATGTGACCGCCGCCACAATGACCGTGGGAGAGAACTTGTTTCCCACATCATTCTGAATGACCAGAACAGGGCGCACACCGCCTTGCTCCGAACCAATGACAGGACTTAAATCAGCGTAAAAAATATCTCCACGTTTTACAACCACTTTATTCACACTCCGCCAGTTTTTCCTCGTACGCAGAGAATGCCTCTTCTTCTGCGTCGAAACACATCCGGGCGATACGAAGATTGATATCTGCCATTTCCTGATAGCCTTTTGCCATCTGCTCCTCTTGGCGCTGTGCTTTTCTGACATCAAGATACATTTTCATTGCCTCGCGGACCAGTTCGCTTCTGTTGCGATTTTCGATGTCCGCCAAAGAGTCAACTTCAGAAAGCAACGCGTCGGGAACGGATATCAGGACTTTTCTAAGCTGTGACAAAACAGTCATGCCCCCATTCGTTTGTGGATTGTTTCCGTCAAAACTAATGCGAAGATGGCGAATTTTGCGTGTATTACGCCACATATTTATTATATAGCAAAATGAACCTTGCGTCAACACACAAATAATGGTAATTTACCGAAGATAAGTAAGTACGTCAACGATTTCGCCGTTCTTCAGATAGATCCTGGGGGTTCGGTTCCCTACTGCGCAGAGAAGCTCATAGTTTATTGTGCCTGCCTGCGTAGCTAATGTGGTAACTGTTTCGCTGCTGTCTCCTCCGTTTCCAAATACAATTGCTTCGTCGCCTACATGAATAGTATTGACAGCAGATACATCAATCATACATTGATCCATACAAATTCTTCCCACAACAGGAGCTTTCACCCCGTGAACGGTCATGTACGCTTTGCCGGACAGACTGCGGAAATAGCCGTCCGCATAGCCGATGGAAACGGTTGCAATTTTCGTTTCGTTGCTTGTGTGGTATGTAGCACCGTAGCTTACGGCGGTGCCCTGTGGCTTTGTGTCAATCCGGGTAATCCTGGCTTTCACCGTCATGGCAGGCTTTAGCGAAAGGTGAGCTTTGTTCACTTCATCGGAAGGATAGCATCCGTATAAAATGATACCGGGGCGCACCATTGTCTGATGATATTCCGGATATTCCATAATGCCGGCGCTGTTGCAGATATGGCGGTACGGAAACGAGATGCCTTTTTCCGCAAGCATCTCCAGCATATGGGAAAACAGATGATACTGTTGGTCTGTTGCGGCTCTGTCGGATTCATCGGCGCAGGCAAAATGGGAGAAAATTCCTTCGGCCTCCACGTTGGGAAGAGAACAGATATGCGCAATGGTTTCGGCATCCTCTTCTGTGCAACCAAAGCCGATGCGGGACATGCCTGTGTCGAGCTTAATATGAAATTTTGCTTTTTTTCCTAAAGCGGATGCCACTTTAGACATGGTTTCGGCATAAGCCGTGTCGAACACCGTTGCGCTGATATCGTAGGTCACCATCTGGGTTGCCAGAGATTCGTCCACCCTGCCCAGCACTAAAATCAGCTCGGTAAACCCACGGTCGCGCAGAAGCTTTGCCTCTTCAAAAGTAGCAACGGCAAAGGCGTCTGCTCCGTTTTTCTGTAAGGTCTTTGCAATTTCAAAAAAACCGTGCCCGTAAGCATCGGCTTTCACCACGCACATGATTTTTGCATCGTCTTTTGTTGCGCGGCGGATTTCTTTTAAGTTAAACGCAATGGCATCTAAATCAATTTCAGCCCAGGTTCTCGTTGTGTAAATATTGTTCAAAAAAGTCAGATCCTTTCATTCTTCTGCAGAAAAAATGCTTTGATCGATAGTATCGTTATAGCAAAATTCCGTAAATTCGCCTTTTAAAACCGGGTTTCCGTTGCTGTCTGTCAGCAAAAGCTCTGTCGGAGCAAGCGTTTTGTTGTCAACCGAAAGCCTGGCACGGGAAACCTGCGGATTGTTTTCATAAAGCTCTGTTTCTAAAACTGTCTGCGCAGAGTCGGTTTTGCCGGAAACGGTGAGTACCGTGTGTTCCGAGGCGTAATACTTTGCGAAAAAGCGATTCACAAACAAAAGCCCCGTATGCTCCGCGCTGGGAAGGGTGACAGAGGAGTCGCTTCCCTCCGAGAAGGTTTTCACCAAACCGTTTTTTTCTATCGCCGTAACGGATAGCCCCATGCCCGGCGATGACATTTTGGCATAAAACCGATCGGGAGAAACAGATTTCTGATATACGATGTATTCGTTTTGCGTTTTGTTGGAGTAAGCCGTGATGTGTACCGTGGCGCTGTAGCTTTCCATTTTGCTGTAGTATCTGTGAATCCGTTCATACACATCCATATCGCTTATGGTAAAATCAGAGCACGCCGTCAGCATGCTGCAGGTTATCATCAGTGCAAGAATCATCAGCTTCTTACACATGAAGAAAAATCACTCCTTTATTTGCGGTGCAATGTGGGTTTCTTTCATCAATGCATAGGGAACATGTTCTAAAATATCCTCGGCGGTCATGCCGTATTCTCCCTTTTTATCTTTAGCAAGCGCACCTGCGGCAAGATGGATATACACACCGCAAACTGCGGCGGTTTCACAATCGGCTCCCTGCGCAAGCAATCCCGTGATAATGCCGGATAACACATCGCCGCTTCCTGCCGTTGCCATTCCGGAGTTAGAACCGGCACTGATATATAATTTTCCTTCTTTGGTTGCCACGATGGTTGTTGCATCCTTCAGCACTAAAGTCGCACCGTATGCAAGCGCAAATTCACGTGCCTTTTCCATGGGATGCGCTTTAATTTCCTCCGCGGAATAGCCGGAGATTCTGGAAAATTCCACGATGTGAGGCGTTAAAATCAAATCGCCTTTTGCTTCTTTTAAAATGTGCGGACAGCCGGCTATTGCATTTAACCCGTCTGCATCCAATACGGTGGGCATTTCGGTTTCTGTCAGCATGTGCCACACGGTGGCAACAGCTTCATTGTCGGTACCGATGCCGCAGCCCATCAAGAGAACATCCATATTCTTTGCTTTTTCTGCCAAAACGGTGGACATGCTGCCCTTCGGCAACAGGCAGGTCATAACAGATGTGAGCTTTGCGGTGATTGTCTGGAAAATTTCGCCGGGAACTGCCGCAGTTGCCATGCCTGCGCCGCTTTTTAAAATAGCATTCGAGGCAAGACACGCCGCTCCTGCTATGCCGTGGGAGCCTACGAAGGCAATGGCTTTACCGAAACTGCCTTTGTGAGAGTTGGAGTGCCGCTTCGGCAGGCGGGAGAACATTTGTTTGTCTATGATATCATATCCGCTGTAATAATCATTTATGACTGTTTGCGGAACGGAAATATCTGTTTTGATTAAGGTTTTGTAATGGTCTTTTCCCGGAAACAGAAGATGTCCCGGTTTCGCCGCCGCGAAGGTAACACAAAGGTCGGCATAAACAGCAATTTGGGAAGCGTGCCCCGTGTCTGCGGAAAGGCCGCTGGGGATATCGACGGAAGCAACGAAGGCTTCGCTTTCGTTAATGTGCCCGATGACTTCTTTCGCGAATCCTTCCGTTTCGCCGTGAAAACCCGTGCCGAATATGGCGTCTACGATGATGTCAGCCCCGTAGCAGAGCCGGGATTCCACAAAGGGAATCTGCATGTTTTCGGCAATGGCCATATTGATTTTGGCGTCGCCTGTGACATCTGAAACATCGCATAACAGTGTGATAAATACATGCGCACCAAGGTTTTTCAGCATACGGGCAATGGCAAAGCCGTCTCCGCCGTTGTTACCTCTGCCACAGAACACATGAACTTTTTTGCCGGAAACTTCGCCGTATTCAGAAAGGAGCGCCGAAACAAAGCCGCTTGCCGCATTCTCCATCAAAAGAAGAGATGGCACGCCGTAGTCTTCTATGGCAATGCGCTCCAATTCCCGCATCTGCGCAACGTTTACTAATTTCATACTATCACACTCCTATGCATATATATTCTATTTTATTTTACAATAAATCAGAAGAAATGTCAATGTGAAGAGGGCGAAAATCATTGACATAGAAAATATTGTATGATATTCGGTATCATTATATACAAAAAAGATTTATAAAGGAAAAGGAGAGATATTATGGAAAAATTATGTTCAGCGTTTCTGGCTGCGGCAGTTTTCGTGTGCAGTATGCTGCCTCTGACCGTTTCTGCGACAGATGCGGTAACCTACACCGAAACATTCCAGCCTCAGGCAAACGCAAACTATGTCGACAAATTCCTGGCAACAGATGAGTGGTGCCCGGAAGCGGCAGACATTTCTCAGGGACAGTATCCCGGAACAGAACCGCAGCTTTAGGCGGCAAAAAGCTGGTAAAAGCGCAGAAGATTGCAACAGGAACCGCAACAGCATCTTATGATTAAAAATGCGAATTCACAGTTCCCGAAGTGGCAAATGTGACAAAAGTGAAGTTCTTTGCGTGGAACTCCGAAACAGGAGCGCTTCTGCTGACAAAGGATTTAGAAATCCAATCATATAATATAAAAAGCTTTTTTTCGTTTATGTTAAATTTGCGTGAGACTGTTGTATTTTCGGGAAAGATATGGTATACTCTTATCAGATAATATAACAGAAGAGGAGAAACGAAGTGGACATTTTATGGAATAGCTTTTGGGGCAAAATATGGATGACATTTCTGCTTTCGATGGTTCCCGTGATTGAGCTTCGCGGCGCTATCCCGATTGCAACAGAGGTGCACGAACTGAATTTCTGGATTGCTATCGTGGTGTCCATTATCGGAAACATGGTTCCTGTTCCGTTTATCATCGTGTTTATCCGTAAGATTTTTGACTGGATGCGCAAAAAAATGCCGAAGCTCAATGGTCTTGTTAGCAAAATGGAGCAGAAGGCAGAAAAACATAAAGAAACAGTATTAAAATATGAATTCTGGGGATTATTCTTGTTAGTTGCCATCCCTCTGCCCGGCACAGGCGCGTGGACAGGCGCATTGGTTGCAGCGATGCTGGATATGCAGCTGAAGCGCGCAGTTCCTGCCATTTTCCTGGGCGTTGTTGGCGCGGCGGCAATTGTGTCCTTTGTAACCCTGGCGGTGCCCATGCTGGTGCAACTGTTTTAAACGGAGTATAGGATGGATATTGTAACTTTAATTGATTTTTCTGTATTAGACTTTATTCAGGCGCACCTTCGGTGTGCCTTTTTGGATATTCTCATGCCCTTTTTAAGCACCCTCGGTGCACATGGGGAAATCTGGATTCTTTGGGCGTTGGCTCTGTGCTGTTTAAAAAAGTACCGAAAAGAAGGCATCTGCATTCTGATAGGGCTTCTGTTGGGGCTTTTGCTGGGAAATCTTTTTCTCAAAAACCTCATTGCCCGTCCCAGACCGTGCTGGCTGAATCCGGAGGTGCCGCTTTTAGTTTCCGTACCGGAGGATTTTTCTTTCCCATCGGGGCACACGTTGTCTTCCTTTATTGCCGCCTTTCTGCTTACAAAAACCAATCGGAAGCTTGGCTACGGCGCTATTCCTCTTGCCTGCCTGATGGCGTTTTCCAGATTGTATCTGTATGTGCATTTTCCCACGGATATTTTAGGTGGCATCTTCCTTGCGGCGGCAATTGCATATGCCGTGTGGCATGGAAAAGCATGGTGGGAAAAGACTCATTCATACAAAACATGACAAATAAGCAAAGAAGCTGCAATACCGATAATGTCCGCAATCAGCGCGGCGTGAACGGTATAGCGGCTTTTTGTGATTTTTACGGCACCGTAGTACACAGCAAGAGTATAAAAAGTGGTTTCGGAGGAGCCCAGCATCACAGACGCCAGCTTGCCCGAAAAAGAGTCGGGACCGCTTCTTTCAAAAACATCCTGTATCATAGCAAGGGCACCGCTTCCGGAAACTGGTTTTAAAAGTGCCAAAGGCAGAATTTCAGACGGCATACCGATTTTGGAAAGAAAAGGAGCGCAAACAGCGCAGAGAAAGTCCAGTGCTCCCGAGGCACGGAACATGGATATGGCGCATATCAATCCAACTAACGCAGGCAGGATGGAAACCGCAGATTTCATGCCGTTTGCCGCACCGGTTAAGAAAACATCGAATACGCGTACGCGGCGCAAAAAGGCATAACCGAATACGGTGAGAAGCAAAGCCGGCATCAGAAAAACGGAAAAGGACTGCATCATTTCCACCTCCGGGAAAACCCTTTTGCGGCGAGAATACCGCTTGCAACGGAAAGAAAAGAGCAAATCCACACCGGAATCATAATCTCAAAAGGTGCGACGGAACCCGCGGTGCTCCGAAGAGTCAGCAGCGTGGTGGGAAGCAGGGTGATGGAGGCGGTGTTGATGACCACAAACATGCACATATGGTCCGTTGCGGTGTCGGGCGTAAGATTATTTTTTTGAAGCTTCTCCATGGCGGCAAGACCCAAGGGTGTTGCGGCATTGGAAAGCCCTAAAAGATTGGCTGTTATGCTCATCACAATAGCGCTTCCTGCGCCGTCTTTGACAGAAAGCCCGGGAAACAGAAACCGCATCAGAGGATATAGCAAATGCTCCAGCTTTTTTGTGATACCGGAGCTTTCCGCAACGGACAAAAGTCCTGTCCAGAAACACATCATGCCCAAAAGCGAAACCGTCAGCTCCACCGCCTTTTGCGCGCCGGAAAACACAGCGGCGGTTACCGCTTCTGTGGTGCCGGCGAAAAAGGAAAATATGTAGGAAAATAAAACCAGGAAAAACCAGATGGCGTTCATCATAGAAAAGAAACCTCCTTTGGGTAAAGGATATGAATCTCTGTGCAAAATATGCACAAACAGACGCGGAAAAAGGATAAGTTTTTTTCAAAAAATCTTATGGGAAAACTGTTGCATTTTAGTGCGGTTTGTAGTAAAATTATATATTAAGGAGTGTTTTTGTTGCCGTGGGCAAAAATACGAATTTTTTCTTCTTCTCATCACGGTTTATTTCAAAATATATGTTAACACTAAAGAAAAGGAGATGAGCTTATGGATAACCAATCGATACCCCGAAGTAGCGAAACAGGAAGTTTCTGTAAGCCGCTCTTTTTTGGTTTGGTCTGATGGATAAAGCCCCGGGTGGTTTTCAGAAATTCCCTGTTTCTTTCCGTTGAAAAATTGAAGAAAGAGGGAGGTTTTTTCGTGGATATCAACGAAACTTTTACCGATACAATGGATACCGTGATTGCAATGATTGAGGATGGTCGCTTTTTAAAAGCCCGTGAGGAAATCATCACAATGGAGGCGGCGGACATAGGCTTACTGCTGGATGAAATCTCCAGAGAGCATATGCTCCGTGTTTTTCGCATGCTTCCGAAAAATCTAGCGGCAGACACCTTTGCTTACATGAAGAGTGACCAGCAGCAGTATATCATCGAATCCATTACAGACAAAGAAATCAATAACATTATGGATGAACTGTTCATGGACGATACTGTGGACTTTCTGGAGGAAATGCCGGCAAATGTGGTGCGCAGAGTGTTAAAAACTACTGATGCGGAAACCAGACGGCTGATTAACCAGATGCTTCAGTATCCCGATGGCAGTGCCGGTGCCATGATGACCACCGAGTTTGTGGATCTGAAAAAAGAAATGACGGTTCGTGAGGCTATGCGCCATATCCGTGTAACCGGGATGGACAGTGCCACCATGGACACCTGTTATGTAATTGACAGAGAGCGACGCCTGGAGGGCGATATTTCCCTTCGGAAAATTATTTTAAGCCCGCCGGATGCCATCATCTCCGATTTGATGGACCCGGAAGCGATTCATCTTCACACATCGGATGACCAGGAAAGCACAGCGTATCTGTTTAAAAAATATGACTTACTCACCATGCCTGTTGTTGACGGCGAAAACCGTCTGGTCGGCATCATTACCATCGACGATATCGTCGATGTAATCGAACAGGAGGCAACAGAGGATATCGAAATCATGGCAGGTATGCTTCCTTCCGATAAGCCTTACGCGGATGCCAGCTCCTGGGATACCTTCAAGCAGAGAATTCCCTGGCTTCTGCTTCTGATGATTACCTCCGTGTTCACCACGGGAGTGCTGTCTTCTTACGAAACACAGCTGGCGGCTTTTCCGGCGCTTATTGCCTTTATTCCCATGTTCATGGGAACAGGCGGTAATGCAGGCGGTCAAGCATCTGTTGCCGTAATCCGAAGCATTGCCTTGAATGAAGTGGAATTTAAAGATATATTCAAAGTGGCGTGGAAAGAACTGAAAACATCGCTGTTCTGCGGTTTGGTGGTTGCGGCGGTGTGTTTTTTGAAAACCATTCTGGTGGACGCAAGATATATGGACGATGTAACAATGCTCACGGCGTTCATTGTCAGCGTCACCATCCTTTTAACCATTGTTTTAGCGGAACTGGTAGGTGCTATGATGCCCCTGCTTGCTAAAAAAGTGGGATTTGATCCGGCGGTAATGGCAAGTCCTTTTATCACCACCATTGTGGACGCATTGTCTTTGGTGATTTATTTCCAGGTCATTCGTTTGTTCTTGCCTATATAAAGGAGAGATACTATGTTTTACTACGATTACTACTATCTTGTTTTAGTTGTGCCTGCAATCATTATTTCGCTGATTGCGCAGATGAAGGTGCAATCTACCTTTAAAAAGTATGCGCAGGTGATGTCTGCCCGCGGTATGACGGCGACGGAGGTTGTGCAGAAAATTTTAGAGGGAAACGGAATCTATAACGTGCGGATTGAGCGTGTGGCAGGAGACCTTACGGACCATTACGATCCGAGAAGTAATGTGATTCGTTTGTCTGATTCTGTGTACGGAAATCCATCTGTTGCATCCATCGGCGTTGCGGCACATGAAGCAGGCCATGCAGTACAGTATGCAAAGGGATATGTTCCCATTAAGCTCCGTAACACGGTGCTTCCCGTGGCAAACATTGGCTCAAAGCTTTCGCTTCCGTTGATTATTTTCGGGCTGATTTTAAGCATGCAGCCTTTGGTAGAATTCGGTATTTTGCTGTTTTCCTTTGTGCTTTTGTTCCAGCTTGTGACTCTGCCTGTGGAATTTAATGCAAGTCGACGCGCGGTGAACACGCTAAGCAGTGGCGGTATTCTGCAGGGCGAAGAGCTTCGGGGGGCGAAAAAAGTATTAGGTGCAGCTGCAATGACCTATGTGGCAGCGGCGCTGACCACGGCAATGCAGCTTTTGAGACTGATCCTGATATCCAGAAGGAGAAATGACTGATGATTCACATCTATACAGGTGACGGAAAAGGAAAATCGACAGCGGCTTTAGGTCTTGCTTTTCGCGCTTCGGGCCACGGTATGAAAACAATTGTGCTTTCCTTTTTAAAGGACGGCACAAGTGGCGAAGTGAAAGCGGCGCAGGACTCGGAGTGTATTTATGTCAAGTGCTGTCAGACTGAAGTGCAAGGCTTTTTCTGGAATCTGTCGGATGAAGAAAAGATAAAACTGAAAACAGAAACACAGAGAGGATTTTTGTTCGGCATGCAGTGCGCCGATGGAAAACGATGTGATATTTTAGTGCTGGATGAAGTGGCAGGCGCCATTTCAAACGGGCTATTGGAAGAAAAAGATGTTTTGGAATTTTTGGTGATGTACGGTCAGGATATGGAAATTGTGATGACCGGTAGAAATTTCCCCGAATCTATGATAGCATTAGCAGATTATGTTTCTGAAATTCGCGAGGTGAAGCATCCGTATCACGAAGGTGCAGAGGCGAGAACAGGGATAGAATTTTAAGGGACTGTGCAAAACAGTTCCTTTTTCTGTCAAAGGAAAATGATGAAAAACAAATGAGGAGTGTCCGGATGAAATACGAAACATCCTGTGGGGCGGTGGTGTTCACACGCATAAATAATCAGATAAGGTATGTGCTGATACGGTCAAAGAGCGGCGCGTGGGGGTTTCCGAAGGGGCATATGGAACATGAGGAAACAGAAACAGAAACCGCTGCACGGGAAATCCGGGAGGAAACAGGTCTTGCGCCCAGGCTGATGCCGGAATTCCGGGAAACTGATACATATCTTTTGCCGAAAAAACGGAATGTGGAAAAAACAGTTGTTTATTTTTTGGCAGAATACGGAAATCAGACGATTTCTTATTGCAGAAGGGAGCTTTCCGATGCGAAACTGATGACGTATGATGAGGCAATTTCGACACTGAGAATCGAGTCGCTTCGGGAGATTTTAAAGAAAGCGGACCGATATATTATGCAGAATTGGGCGGAAACAGAATAAATAGTCACAAAATATTATTTTTTTGTGACAAATGACCACAGCTATTGCTTTTTGTATGACTGTGTTGTATAATATTATTGTATATTTATATTTGAATATATGAAAACAAGATGCAGGAGGATAACAATATGAAAAAAGTACTCTCACTGGTTCTGACAGCGATGATGGTGCTGTCCTTTGCGGCAACTGCTTTTGCAGGCTCTTTTTCCGATGTGGACAGTAATTACGCATGGGCTGAGGACGCAATAGAAAATCTCTCGGAGAAAGGCATCGTCACAGGCTATGAGGACGGAACCTTTATGCCCGGAAAGAGCATTACCCGTCAGGAGGCAATTGCACTTTTCTCTCGTGCAATGGGTGCCAGCGAAGAAGTAAACGAGCCTATCGTGAACTTAGCATACGGTATTTACGAAGCAGATATTGCAGGCTGTGAAGATTCTTTTGCTGCAAAGCAGGGTGCTTACCTGATTTACAGAAAGGTTCTCACCGCAGATGAAGTAAAAGAATATCTCCTGAAAGATAACAGAAACTTAGAACTCAAGCGTTATGAAGCAGCAACCTTAATTGCAAAAGCACTGGGTGCTGATGCATGGCTTGCAAACAACAAGGATTATGATGTGGAATTTGATGATAGAGATGAAATTCCCGCAAGAGCATTGGGTTATGTATACTACGCAACAGCACTGGGCATCATGAACGGCATGGGCGACAACAAATTCGGCCCCAACGAAACCGTTACCCGTGCACAGATTTCAGTTATGATTCAGAGAATTTTAGATACCATGGAATTTACATATCTGCGCGGTATGATTTCCAATGTAGATACCCTGATGAACAACTTAAGCATCAAAACAGATGACGGCAACGTGGAAAAGTTCGGCACAGGCAACTCCGGTGCAATTTATCTGGATGGTAACAAAGTAGCACTGACAGATTTAGAAGTTGGTATGGTATGTGTATTCACATTTTCCAAAGGTGCGCTGTATCAGATCGACGCCATCACATATGAGGGTGAAGAAACTGTGGTAGGTGCATACCGAGGAAAGACAACCACTAACGCCGGCACAACCATCACGCTGGCAGACGTGAATGTTGATGAACCTGAAATCAGAAAGTATAAGCTGGCTGCAAATGCTGTTGTGGAATACGAAGGCGAAGCAGCAAACTTAAATGATATCAAGAACGGTGCTTATGTAACACTTAAAATTTCCGGCGGTCTGGGCGTTTCTGTTTCTGCAGAAGCAAAGGAGAAAACGATTTCTAATCTGACTGTTTCCGATATTGAAACATCTATAAATGGTGTAGTTATTTCGTTTGAAAGCAAAAGTGATGATGAATTCTCCTATTCTTTAGCAGATGATGTAACATTCCAGAGAAACGGTGTAAAAGCTGACCTTTCTACACTTGCAATTGGTGACGAAGCACAGATTACAGTAACTTATGGTCTGGTTACCGGTATCAAAGCGATGGGTAAGCAGAAGAATACAGAAGGTGCGATTGAAGAAATTACCATTTCTCAGAACACTTCTTATATCACAATTACAAAAGCAGGCTCTACATCAAAATTTGCTTTAGCGCGCGATTGTGAAGTGTTGTTGCAGGGTGAAAGCGCAGATATTTATGACCTGCGTCTGGGCGCTTATGTAAAACTGACCGTGACCAGCGAAACTGTAACGAAAATCGAATCTGAAGCAGTTTCCGAATCTCTGACCGTTACAGGAACAATCAAAACCATCAATGCAGCATATGGTCTTGTGATGGTTGAATACGAAGGCAAGGGCGGCGATATGGTTGAAAAACAGCTGTTCCTGAGTGATTCCACAAAGATTCTGGATTCCAGAAGCGGTAAGATGCTTACCATCAAAAACTTAAAAGCTGGTAATGTAATCACCGCGGCCGGTACAGAAAAGCTGGGCGTTTATGAGGTTTCCTCGTTAATGGTTCTTCAGTAAAGTAAACAGGTGCCTGCCGAACTTCGGCAGGCACTTTTGGTATGTTGCAGAACTTGTAAGGCAGGCAAAAAACGGTTCTGTTACCAATCAAGATACTCCCAAAGAACGGAGCAGACATATGAACAAAATTTATGTATACGACACAACATTAAGAGATGGTACACAGGGAGAAGGTATTGCTTTTTCCGTGTCGGACAAGTTAAAAATCATCAAATTGTTAGACGAACTGGGCGTTTCCTATATTGAAGCAGGAATTCCGGCCTCTAACCCGAAGGACACGGAATTGTTTGCACGGATTCCCGAGCTGAAGCTGAAGCATGCCAAAATTGCGGCATTCGGAAGCACACACAGAATCGGTATTTCCGTGGAAGAGGACCCGGCGATTCAGGCGCTGATTGACGCGGAAACACCGGTGGTAACCATTTTCGGCAAAGCATGGGATCTTCATGTGAAAGAGGTGTTTCATGCCGAGCTTTCTGAAAATCTTGCCATTGTCCGTGAAACGGTGGCGTACTTAAAATCCTTTGACAAAGAAGTATTTTTTGATGCGGAGCATTTTTTTGATGGCTTCAAGCATAACAAAGCATATGCGCTGTCTGTTCTGGAGGCGGCGGCTTCCGCCGGGGCGGGTTGTCTGTGTTTGTGTGACACCAATGGCGCAACCTTTCCGGATGAGGTTTCCTCCATCGTGAAAGAAGTCAAAGAGCATATGGGAGATATACCGCTGGCAATTCATTGCCACAACGATATCGGCGTGGCTGTTTCCAATACTTTAATGGGCGTGTTCGCCGGCGCAACGCAGGTGCAGGGAACGATGAACGGGTTCGGGGAACGGTGCGGCAATGCAAACCTTTGCACCATCATCCCCAATCTGCAATTAAAGCGCGGATACGATTTGATCGATGCGGAATCCTTAAAGAAATTAAAGAGTATTTCCCGTCATATTTATGAGCTGGCGAATCTGCTTCCCGACGAAAGAAAACCGTATGTGGGCGGCATGGCGTTTACCCATAAAGGCGGCATGCATATTGATGCGGTACTGAAAAATCCTGCAACCTTTGAGCACATTTCTCCCGAGCATGTGGGAAATGAACGAAAGCTTTTAATGTCCGATATGTCGGGTAGAGCTCTGGTGTACGATACCATCCGCAGATTCGATTCCACGGTTGAAAAAGATGCTCCGGTGATTACGGAAATTTTAGACGAAACGAAGAAAATGGAAAACGAGGGCTATCAGTTCGACGGTGCAGAGGCATCCTTTGAGCTGATGATTCTAAAAAAACTGGGCTATTATAAACCGCAGTTTGATTTAAAAGAGTTTAAAGTGATAGCATCTGCTCCGGCGCAAAGCGAGCATTCTGCAACGGCGATGATTAAAATCACTGTAGACGGTGCCGCGGAAATCACGGCGGCAGAGGGTGATGGTCCTGTCAACGCGCTGGACAAAGCGCTTCGAAAAGCGCTGTATCGGTTCTATCCCGAGCTGAAGAAAACGCGCCTGATTGACTTTAAGGTTCGCGTGCTCAATGGTGCAGGAAGCGGTACTGCGGCGCAGACCAGAGTTTTGATGGAATCCACAGACGGCGCCATCAACTGGAGCACCGTGGGTGTTTCCGAGGATATTTTAGAAGCCAGCTGGTGCGCGCTGGTGGACTCTATTGACTACTATATGCTGAACATTCGCCATAATCTGCAAAAAGGAGAATAAAATCATGCAGAACTTTCACTTTTATGCTCCCACAGATGTAACCTTCGGAAAGGACACACATCATCAGGTGGGCGCTATTGTTAAAAAATACGGATATTCCAAAATCATGCTGCATTATGGCGGTGGTTCCATCAAGAAAAACGGCATTTACGATGCCGTGATGAAATCTTTGTCGGATGCAGGAATTGAAGTAATAGATTTCGGCGGCGCAGAGCCGAACCCCAAGCTTTCTTTGGTAGAAAAGGGGGCAAAAATCTGTAAAGAAGAGGGCATCGAGCTGGTGCTGGCGGTCGGCGGCGGCAGCGCCATCGACTCGGCGAAGGAAATTGCCGTCGGCGCGAAATACGATGGCAGCACATGGGACTTTTCCTCTAAAATCAAGGAACCCACCGACGCACTTCCAGTGGGCGTTATTCTGACATTATCTGCCTCCGGCAGTGAAATGAGCGCATCTGCCGTGATTACAAACGAGGAAAACGGCTTAAAGCGCGGCTATAACTCGGAATTTCACCGTCCGCTTTTTGCTATCTGCAATCCCGAGCTGACCTACACGGTGGATAGGTTCCAGACCGGTTGCGGTATCGTGGATATCATGATGCACACCTTGGAACGGTATTTTTCCAAATCTCCCGACACACCGCTGACAGATGCTTTAGCAGAAGCCTTGCTGAAGCAGGTGGTTGCTGCAGGAACGGAAGCCATCATGGACCCTGAAAATTACGAGGCGAGAGCGAATCTGATGTGGGCATCCAGTTTGTCTCACAACGACCTGACCGGTTGCGGAAGAAATGTGCTCTTAACCTGCCATCAGCTGGAGCACGAGCTCAGCGGAAAATATGATTTTGTGGCACACGGCGCAGGTCTTTCCATCATCTTCCCGGCGTGGGCAGAATATGTGTATAAGCACAATTTAGATCGGTTTACGCAGTATGCGAAAGAGGTGTGGGACATTCCCGAAAATGAGGATGATCCGGAGGAAGCGGCAATCCACGGCATTGTGGCAACAAAAGCTTTTTTTGCGGAAATCGGTATGCCAACCCGTCTTTCCCAGCTGGGCATCGGCGATGAGGCATTTGAGGAAATGGCTGAAAAATGCACAAACTACGGAAAACGTATCCTGCCCGGCAATCTGCCTTTGGGAAAACAGGAAATTATTGATATTTTTAAATTAGCATTATAAAAGAAAAGGAACTGAGTTTATCTCAGTTCCTTTTTTTGTGCTTTTTCATTATTTTTGCAGTTCCATCACATTGTGCGCCGCGCACATCACGGAAAGCTTGCCACTTTCGTAGGTCAGGCCGCCCTGCATATATGCCGCATAGGGAGGACGGATGGGACCGTCGGCGGAAATTTCGATGCTGGAGCCGGATACAAAGGCACCTGCCGCCATGATAACCTGATTTTCATATCCGGGCATATCCCAGGGCTCCGGTGTCACAAAGGAGTCGATGGGAGCGCCGCGCTGAATACCGCGGCAGAATGCACAGAGCAGGTCAGGGTCATCAAATTTCACCGACTGGATGATGTCGCCGCGAACGGCATCTGCCGAAGGCGAAACATCGTATCCTAACTGTTCAAACACCTTTGCGGTGAGCACTGCAGTTTTCATTGCCTGCGCCACCACATGGGTGGCCATGAAAAAGCCCTGATACATATGACGGTTCATGCCCAAGGATGCGCCAACCTCGCTACCGATACCGGGGGAGGTCAAACGGTAGCTGATTTGCTCTACCAGATCGGCTCTGCCGGCTAAATATCCGCCGGTGAGGGCTAAACCGCCGCCGGGGTTTTTGATTAAAGAACCGGCAACGATGTCCGCACCAATCTGTGTAGGCTCTTTGGTTTCCACAAACTCGCCGTAGCAGTTGTCCACCATAACATAAACATCCGGGCGTTTTTTCTTGATAAGGGCAATGGCAGGTTCCATGTCAGCCAAAGTGTAGGAAGGACGCCATGCGTACCCTTTAGAGCGCTGAAGCTCCACAACGCGAACGGTTTTATCGGATAAAACCGCGGAGAGTGCCTCTAAATCAATATGACCGTCGGGACGCAAATCAACCTCTTTATAGTCAATGCCCCAAGCCTTTAAGCTACTGTTGCTGTTTCCGCGTTTACCGATAATTTCTTCTAACGTGTCATAGGGGGCGCCTGTTGCGCTGACTAAAGTGTCGCCGGGGCGAAGAAGCCCGAACAATGTGGTGCACAGCGCGTGAGTGCCGGAAACGATGGTGTGTCGAACGAGGGCACTATCTGTTCCGAACACATCGGCGTAGATTTTTTCTAACGTGTCTCTTCCCAAATCATCGTATCCGTATCCGGTGGAAAGACCTAAATGGGCCTCCGATACGCGGTGCCTGGAAAAGGAGTTTAATACTTTAATCTGGTTCAGCTCGGCTCTTTGGTCGATTCCCGCAAACTGGGGACGAACTGCTTCTTCCGCTTTCTGCACCAACTCATAGGCGCGGTTAGACACACCGTATTCTGATTTTAAAATTTCTGCAATTTCCATATCGTGAAAGAATCCTTTATTCGTGGTTATAGCCAAGCTCGAATGCCTTTAAGTTGGCTTCTAAAAACTTGGGAGGAACGGTGCTGTTTAAAGCTTTCATCCAATCCTCTTTTTCGATGGTGGAGTGCTTTGCCAATACGCCGATTAAGGCAACGTTGGTTGCCTTTTGGTTGCCTGCTTCTTTTGCAAGCGCCAAAGCATCGCAGGCAATCACATCAATGCCCTTTGCGGCAATCTTTTCTAAAATTTCTTCCGGATATTTTGCCGTACCGCAGATAACGGGCATGGGATCTGTTTTCTGTGTGTTTACAATATAGGTGCCGCCTTCCTTTAAGTAGGAAATGTAGCGGTATGCTTCCAGCTGCTCAAAAGCTAAAATTAAGTCTGCGCCGCCTTCTTCAATGATGGGAGACGCAATCTTTTCGCCGTAGCGCACATAGGTTACAACGCTGCCGCCACGCTGACTCATGCCGTGAACCTCGGAAAGCTTCACGTCCATACCAATATTCTGTGCCGCCGCGCCTAAGATTCTGCTTGCTAAAAGCGTACCCTGACCGCCGACACCAACAATCATAATATTCATAACTTCATACCTTCCTTTCCCTTAGTTTACTTTCTCAATCGCACCGAACTTACATACGTTGGGGCAAAGTCCGCAACCCACGCAAAGTGTTTCGTTGATAACGGGGCCGTTTTCCGTGATGGAAATAGCGGGGCATCCCAGTTTCATACAAATCTTACAGTTCTTACATTTTTCGGGGTTGATTCTGTAGGTTCCTGTGTAGCCTGCTTTTTTCAGCAGTGCACAGGGACGCTGTGCGATGATAACGGAAGGCTCGTCGGCTGCGATTTCTTCTTTCACAACCTTTTCGAATTTTTCCACATCAAAGGGGTCTACCACGGTTACGCGGTCCACACCAACGGCTTCTGCCAGTTTTACCAGATCCACCTGACGGGTGGGCTCGCCTTTGATGGTAAAGCCGGTGGAGGGGTTCTGCTGATGACCGGTCATACCGGTGATGGAGTTGTCTAAAATGATAACGGTGGAAGTACCTTTATTATATACCACGTCAATCAGACCGGTGATACCGGAATGGATGAAGGTGGAGTCACCTAAAACGGCAACTGTCTTCTTTGCAAAGTCTCTGCCTGCGGCTTTTTCCATACCGTGAGCGGCGGAAATACTTGCGCCCATGCAGATGATGCTGTCCATTGCAAATAAGGGAGCGGCACTACCCAAAGAGTAGCAACCGATGTCGCCGGAAACATGAAGACCTAATTTGCTTAAAACATAGAACACGCCTCTGTGAGAACAACCGGGGCACATAACGGGCGGACGAACGGGAACGGGTTCATCTGCAGAAGCCATTTCTTTAGGAGCAATGCCTAAAATTTTATCCTTCAGCATAGCCGCTGTGTATTCGCCTTCCAAGGGAAGAATATCCTTGCCGATAACTTCAATGCCCATTGCCTTGATCTGCTTTTCCAGGAAGGGATCTAATTCTTCGATTACATAGCACTTCTTTACTTTGGAAGCAAAATCGCGAATCAACTTTTCGGGAAGTGGCCAAACCATGCCCAGCTTCAAGATGGATGCGTCGGGCAGAGCCTCTTCTGTGTACTGATAGGAAATACCGGCGGTGATGATACCGATATCGGTGCCACGCATGATAACCTTGTTAAAATCAGCGGTTGCCGCTTCTTCTGCCAAAGCTTGCATTCTTGCTTCTACTTTGGGATGCTTCTGCTTTGCAAATGCAGGCACCATAACGTGCTTGGGAATATCTTTTTCGTAGGGCTTTACGGGAATCTCCACTCTGTCTTCCAGTTCAACCAGACTCTGGGAATGTGCCACACGGGTGGTGAGACGCATTAAGATGGGCGTGTCATATTTTTCGCTGAGCTCAAATGCTTTCTTCATGAAATCCTTACATTCGGAGCTGTCTGCAGGCTCCATCATGGGGATTTTGGAAGCTAACGCATAGTTTCTGGAATCCTGCTCGTTCTGGGAGCTGTGCATGCCGGGGTCGTCTGCAACGCAGAGGACTAAACCTGCATTTACACCGATATAGGACATGGTAAACAGAGGGTCTGCCGCAACGTTTAAACCAACGTGCTTCATGGCAGAAACAGCTCTGCCGCCTGCAATTGCCGCACCGGATGCGGTTTCCACTGCAACCTTTTCATTGGGAGCCCACTCGGAGTACATTTCATCGTACTTGGAAGCAAACTCTGTGATTTCGGTACTGGGTGTACCGGGATAAGAGGAAACAACGCGAACGCCTGCTTCATATGCACCACGGGCGATAGCTTCGTTTCCGAGCATCAATTTTTTCATATCATTACAATCCTTTCGGTAAAGTAGTTAAAAAATAGTTACATTATATTGTATATCAAATAGCGAAAAAAGTCAAGGTTTGAAGGTAAGAAAATCGGCAGCAGTTTTCTGCAGTTTTTCAGCGGAAAAATCTATTTACTTTTGGCAGAAGATGTGTTACAATCAAAAAGAAGGAATGGAGGGTGAATGTGATGACGGAAATCAGTTACAATAAATCGGTCCCGGTGATTGTAAAAGCCGACATTGTGATTGCAGGCGGCGGTCCTGCCGGCGTTGCGGCGGCGGTATCTTCTGCAAGACAGGGGAAAAAAACCGTTCTGATAGAGCAAAGCGGCTCGCTGGGAGGTGCCGGGGTTTTAGGAATGGTTCCGGAATTTATGACCTTTAACGACGGGGAACATTTTTTAGCCGGAGGCATTGGAAAAGAAATCTTTGAAAAGCTTTCCATGACATGTCATTACGGAAGAGAAGGACACACGGTGAAAAGTGAACCTTTAAAACGTGTGTACGATGAAATAGTAACAGAAGCCGGTGTTCGCGTTATGTTCTACACCCGTCTGATTGATGTGGTGATGGAAGAAAAACGCTTGCGCTATGCGCTTATTTCCTGCCCGGACGGCATTCGTGCCGTGGAAGGTGAGATGTTTATCGATTGCACCGGAAGCGGAAGCCTTTCCGATTTTGCAGGTGCCCAATATGATTACGGCGATGAAAACGGCAACACCATGAGTAGCACTATCTGTACCCTTTGGGGTGGTGTGAATTTTGATAAAAAGCAACGAACTGATGCGGAACTTTATGAAAAGGCATACGAAAAAGGCTTATTTTCCCAGTACGACACAGTCCTTCCCGGGATTATGCGGAATCATCCCGAAATCGGCGCAGGATACGGAAACGTGGGACATATTTTCGGCGTAGATGAACGAAATACGGAAAGTCTGACCAATGCCATGATTTATGGCAGAAAAATATTGGCAGAGTATGAAACCTACTATAAAGAATATGTGAAGGGTTGCGAGGGTTCTGAACTGATTCGCAGTGCTGACTTTTTGGGAGTACGTTCGGGACGCAGAATCCGCTGTGAATATACGTTGACGGCAGATACCTTCTTCGATCAGGGAAGCTTTCCGGATGAAATCGGACGGTATTCCTATAATATTGATATCCACCCCGTTACCTCCGACAAAAAGGGGATGGAAGGATTTCAGAAAAACATCAGCATTAAGCACGGAAAAGGGGAGTCTTACAGTATTCCGCTCCGTTGTCTGATTCCCAAGGGGATAGATAACCTTTTTGTTGCCGGGCGGTGCATTGGAACAGACCACACCATGCAGGCAACGACCCGAGTGATCCCCTGCTGTTTTATCACGGGCCAGGCGGCAGGCGTTGCCGCAGCAGTTTGCGCAGAACAAAATACAAAAGCAAAGAATGTGGATGTGAAACAAGTACAGGATATTTTGCGCAGTATGGGCGCATACATGAAGGTATAAAAACGAAATATACAAAACAGCATTTGCCCGTTCAAGTGCTGTTTTTTTGATGTCCTTTTTTACGGAAAATGGAGTTGACACGGAAAATACTTCGTGATAAAATGAACTCACATATATAAATGGAGGATGTTAACATGATATACAAAAACGAGTACTTAAATGAAATTTCTTTCCCTTTGGGTGGCATCGGCTCCGGTTCTATCGGTTTGTGCGGCAACGGCAGACTGATGGACTGGGAAATTTTCAACCGTCCTGCCAAGGGAAGTATCAATAATTACGCAAGCTTTGTTGTGCGTGCAACTGATAAAAACGGGAAAAACTACACGAAGGTCTTGATGGGCGATATCACGAAGGACTTAACGGGACAGCGCGATGTGATTGCTTTGTTCCGTGGCTTCGGCTTTGGTCCTACACGGTTTTCTATGTGTGGTTTTCCGCATTTTAAAAACTGCGTTTTTAAGGGAGAGTTCCCCATGGCGGAAATCCATTTTTCCGACGATAATTTCCCCGGAACGGTAGTGCTTCGTGCGTTTAACCCCCTGATTCCCGGAAAATCGGACGATTCTTCCATCCCGGCGGCGTTTTTTGAAATTTCCTATGAAAACGAAACAGATGAGGAAATGGAATTTTCCGTATCCTTCACCGTGTCCAATCCCTTTGGCGAATCGAAAAATATAGCCGGAAAAGACGGAAGCATTTCCTATATTAAGCTGACAAACCCCAATGTATCGGCAGACGATAAGGCGTACGGCGACATGACCATTGCGACAGACAGCGTAGATATTGTGGCACAGGAATACTGGTACCGCGGCGGTTGGTGCGACGGCGCTTCTGTGTACTGGAGAGAGGTTTCGGAAAATACACGTTTGCGTGAACGTTCCTATGAAGAACCCGGAAAAGACGATCCCTGTTCATTGGCGTCTTATGCTGATGTTGGTGCAAAGGAAACCAAATCCTTCCGATACATTTTATCGTGGAACGTGCCGAACTGCTATAACTACTGGTCCGATGACGAAACCGACCGCGACCACCCCTGGAAAAACTATTACGCAAAGCTTTTTGCTGATTCTGTAGCCTCAGCAACCTATAGCTTAAAAGAGTGGGACAGACTTTACGGGGAAACAGATGCGTTCCGTGATGCTATGTTCAATACCACCTTGGACAGCGCCGTTGTGGACGCGGCATCGGCAACTCTTTCTGTTATCAAAACCGCAACGGTACTGCGCCTGGAAAACGGCGAGTTTTACGGCTGGGAAGGCATGCACGAAACAGCAGGCTCCTGCGAGGGTACTTGTCAGCACGTATGGAATTATGCCTATGCCCTTTGCTTCCTGTTCCCGGATTTGGAGCGTTCCATCCGTGACCTGGAGTTTGATTACAGCACAGATGCAGACGGCGGCATGCAGTTCCGCTTAAAGCTTCCCCTCACCGCAAAACCTCACACCCATATTCCCTGCTTAGACGGGCAGATGGGCGCGGTTATCAAAACCTACAGAGAGTGGAAAATCAGCGGTGACGATGCATGGCTGAAACGGCATTTTGATAAAGTGATGCAGGTTTTAGAGTATGCCTGGAGCGACAAAAACATCTGCGAATGGGATAAAAATAAAGACGGCGTGCTGGAAGGAAGACAGCATCACACATTGGATATGGAACTGTTCGGCCCCTCCTCCTGGCTTCAGGGCTTCTATCTTGCGGCTTTAAAAGCCGGTGCCGAAATGGCGGAATATTTAGGCTATTCCGACAAAGCTGCAGAATATATGGAAGTCTTTGAAAAAGGAAAGAAGTATACCAAAGAGCACCTCTTTAACGGCAAATATTTCATTCAGGAGGTTGACCTTAAAGATAAGGAAAAGCTGGAGCATTTTGGCGTTGCGGATACCTATTGGAACAGCGAAATCGACGAAATGAAATACCAGATTGCCCAAGGCTCCGAAATCGACCAGCTTTGCGGTCAGTGGCACGCCAATATTTTAGGTTTGGGGGAACTGTTCGATAAAGAACAGGTAAAAACTGCGCTTTCCACTATGTATGAATTAAACTTTGCGAAATCTATGCGCGACATTGCCAATGCATGGCGTATCTTTGCATTAAACGATGAAAGCGGCGCTATGATTTGCGCATATCCCGAGGGTGTATATAAGCCGATTATCCCGATTCCTTACTGCGAAGAGGCAATGCACGGCTTTGAGTATCAACTGGCAGGTCTGATGATCAGCGAGGGTATGATAAAAGAAGGTCTGGAAATTGTGCACTCTGTCCGCGACCGTTATAACGGTGCCAACCGAAACCCCTGGAACGAAATCGAGTGCGGCAGTAACTATGCCCGTTCCATGGCAAGCTTTGCGCTGATTCCCATTTTTGCAGGCTTTACATTTGATGTGCCTCATAAAACCATCGGTTTTAATCCAATTGAAGAAGGTGACTTCCGCAGTATCTGGAGTTTGGGCTGCGGTTGGGGTACATATAGAAAAGAAGAAAACCGTACCGTGATTTCTGTAAAAGGCGGCGCGCTTTCCGCAAACAAAATATCTCTTCCTTATATAAAGGAAGTAACAGGTGTAACCGTGGACGGAAAAACGGTAGTATACACCTTTGACAACGGAGTGCTGATGCTGGATACAGACCATATCGCGGAAGAACTGATTGTGAAACATGTGATGTGGTAGCTTTCGAAGGAAGGAGAGTTTTTATGTACGCATTACCGGAAGGCTATAACGGAAAACAGGTTGCGTTTTTTGATTGTAGCCAAACATATCCGCAAGAGGTGTTTTTTCAAAAAGAGGGAGTCCGCAAGGTCGATAGTCCGTTGGGAACTTACCTTGAAACCGGTATGGAGCCGCTGGGGCGGTTTGGGTACCGTTTTCCGCTGAACCACCCGGAAAAGCCGCATATGCTGGTGCTTCGGTATCCGGACGATAAGAGGCGGCATATGCTCATCAATGATTGCTTTTCCTATGATTTATCCACCGGTGTCATTACAGGAGGAGAATATCCGATTACCGGAACAGTACAAACATTGTATTATGTATTTTTCAGCCGCACCAAAGATATGACTTTAACGGTAACGAGTTGGGGGCAGGATGAGCCAGCGGCAATGCTTGGTTTTGCTGTTTATGAGTTAGATGCTTTGCCTGAGAAGCATGAGATGCAGCCTGATATGCCAACCCGTAAATTCGGCGTGCAGTATGAGGATCCCTGCGGCACACTGTGTGATCTCGGGGCGTTGTCCTTTGCAACCTGGAGCGATAACATCATTCGCTATGCACATCACACGGGACAGAATATGCTGGTGTACCCCATTAACTGGTATTCAGGTCCTATGTTTTACTGCGAATCCCAACCAGCGGGGCTTTGGCGAGGGCTGACTCTTCCGGATCATTCGCAGTACACGATAACGACCACAACACCGGATGATTGGGTTTCCCCTTTTCTGGACAAATGTGAGCAGGCAAACATTGATTTTGTGGGCGGAATGACGCTTTTGAGATTGGGAAACCTATTGAAAAACATGAATGTGGATTTAGATGCTATTGTCAAAGGGAAAGACACGTATAACAATATGCGTTGTGATAATCGTGTGCAAAAGTCCTGCAACGACTGGACGATAGAATACAATCCAATCAATATAGAAAACCAGATTGCCGAAGGCAGAGAAAAATGGGATGTTACGAACTTTACATATGCCTATGGAGAGGAAGGGGACGACTTTGGCGGTGCGCCGATGTTCAATCCTCTTCATCCTGAAGTGCAGCGTCAACTGATAGAATATTTCGAAGAAATCGGCGAAAGATTCGGGAAAAAGAAGGCGTTTAAAGGTGTTTCTGTCAATGTCTGGCATAGCACGATGCTGTGGTTTGGTTCACTGCGATTGGGATACGACGATTATACGACAGAATTGTTTGCAAAAGAAACAGGGATTGCGGTGCCGTGTGACAGCACAGATCCTGCCCGGTTTGAAAAGCGGTATACATATCTGACGGCCAGAAACAGAGAACTGTGGATTTCTTGGCGCTGTGAAAAAATCCATGATTTGATATGCAAGCTGCGTGATGCGCTACGCAAAGGGAATCCGGAGCTGAATTTCTATATTTGTGTGTGGAATGAGCCGGTAAAACGCAGCGTGTTCGGACAGTTTAATGAATCCATGCAGTATCCGGTCTTTTTAAGCGAAACGGAATATCTGCGCGAGGGTGGCATTGATTTATCGTTGTTTGCAAACGACACAGGCATTGCAGTATCGATAGAGCAGAATCAGCATCGTGACCGTGGATGGGACACACGCGGCGCAAACATGCCTGCAGAAGAAAGCCGCTTTTTTCATGATGCGAGCTACATGGACACTTCGTGGAGTGGCGAGCTGAAAAAGCTGAGCGAAAGCGGAGCTTTTGTGATGGATAGCTGGAACGAGGTGTGGGGAGAGAATATCCGTATGCCATATGATGAAAAGAAGCCTGCGATTTGTGAAGCACTGAAAAGCTTTCCTTATGAGAATCTGCATTATTATGAAAAATCGCTGAAAATTGCCGATGACGGATACTGGTTCCATTCTCAACGGCAGATTACCTCCTGTTATCCGGTGGGCAGAAACTATTTAGAGCCATATGCTCATGCCATAGCGGAAACGGATGCTTTGTATCTGCTTCGCGGAGGGTTGTATCTGGACAAAGCACATACCGAAGTGATTTCTGAGTACACGGGGGTGTTTACGAAATTACCTGCATGTAAATTTTCGGATGCTAAGGGAACGGATGACCCGGTGAAGGTGCGGTATCGTTGCGTAAGCGGCAGATTTTATGCGTATGCCGTAAACAGAGAGCCTTATGAGGTGCAGGTAACGATAAAGCTTGAAAAGAGCTGTGATATACAGGATATTAAAAATAACACAGTATTAACCCAAAGTGGCAATACGGTCACGCTCTCTTTAAAGCCCTTCGGCTTACAGGCTGTAACAGCTATGGGTGAAAACAGCGTAGCTTCGTACGAAGCGCCCATTCCGGAAGCAGAATGGTTGAAGACAGAAAAGCTTTATTGGGAGCAGCTTGCGGTTTTAGAGCAGACTGACGGTGTTGCTGGTCTTGTACAGATAAGACAAGAACTAAGTGAGGCGTATGAAAACAGAAAAATCGCAAAGCTTCGCCATATATTAAAATGTTATGTTTCGGAAAAAGCGAGACAAAAAAGAATGTTTTGACTATGTGAGAAGAATGTTATGTCGAAGATTACCTATCTGTATATATAATCGGCAAGCGGAACGAGCTTAAGTGTTGTATTTGTGAAAAAGTATCAAGGGAAAAGAGAAAGAGTGCAAGTTAAGCCGTCAAAAATGCCAAAGTGCAAAAAAGTTTTAAAAATATGCTTGACACGGGAGCGGAATTGTGTTATTATAATCAAGCTGTCACCGAGGGGGACGGGTTCTGAATGAGAGTTCAGAAAAAACTTAAAAAAAGTTTCAAAAAGTTCTTGACAAATGGTTGACGGTATGTTATAATGTAATTCCGCTCGCAAGTTGAGCGGTATGAACCTTGAAAAATGAACAGTGCAGGCTTAAAGAAAATTCCAAGTAATTTTCAGGACAAAGACA
>JAFQLU010000072.1 GCA_017396465.1 Clostridia bacterium
CAGCTTACCTGGCAGCAGGCAGTGATGTGGGTGATTGGCGGCATTTTAATTTACCTTGCCATCAAAAAAGACATGGAACCCACCTTGCTCCTTCCCATCGGTTTCGGTGCGATTTTAGTGAACCTGCCCAACTCCGGTGCAGTGGAAACGGTGAAAACCCTGTTTGAAGCAGGTATTTCCAACGAGCTGTTTCCGCTGATTCTGTTTATCGGTATCGGTGCAATGATTGACTTTGGTCCTCTGCTCTCCAACCCCAAGCTGATGATTTTCGGTGCGGCGGCGCAGTTCGGTATTTTCTTCACCCTCTGTGTTGCTTCCATGTTCTTTGATTTAAAGGACGCGGCATCCATTGCCATCATCGGTGCGGCAGACGGTCCCACTTCCATCGTTGTTGCCCAGAAGCTGGGTTCTAACTACTTAGGTGCTATCATGGTTGCGGCGTATTCATACATGGCGCTGGTGCCCATTATCCAGCCCCCGGTTATCCGCTTGCTTACCACAAAGAAAGAGCGTATGATTCGTATGCCCTATGAGGAAAAGAGTGTTTCCCAGCGCACAAAGATTCTGTTCCCCATCATCATCACGGTGATTGCAGGCCTGGTTGCTCCCGAATCGGTGGCATTGGTCGGCTTTTTGATGTTCGGTAACTTAATCAGAGAATGCGGCGTGTTAAACTCCTTATCCGAAACGGCGCAGAAGGTTTTAGCAAATCTGATTACCATATTCTTAGGCATCACCATCGCATTTAAAATGCAGGCGGCAGACTTTTTAGCGCTTGACACCTTGCTGATTTTAGGCTTAGGCTTGGTTGCATTCATCGTTGACACCGCAGGCGGCGTGTTGTTTGCAAAAATCATCAACCTGTTCACAAAGAAGAAAATCAACCCGATGATTGGTGCCGCAGGTATTTCTGCATTCCCCATGTCCGGTCGTGTGGTTCATAAGATGGGTCTTAAGGAAGATCCGCAGAACTTCCTGCTCATGCATTCCATCGGTGTAAACGTTTCCGGTCAGATTGCTTCCGTTATCGCAGGCGGTCTGATTCTGAACTTCTTTATGTAAGAAAGGAGATATGAAGCAATGCAATTTAATCCCTTAAACTTTATTGAAAACTTAAGATACATGGGCGTTGGTATGCTGAGTATCTTCATTGTGATCGGCGTTATCGTGCTGATTACGGACCTTTTAAATAAGGTAACAAAAAAATAATAGGGTGCCGCAAAATGCGCATACCACACAAGGCAACGAAAATAAAGATAAGGTCATTTTCCTCAGCGAGAAACCAAAACAGAAGAAACAAGTATATCGCATTTTCAGCACAAAAAACGGAAAGCCTTCATTGGCTTTCCGTTTTTCTCATTATTTCTTTAAATGTGTTTTGATAATACTTTCAATATTGCCGTAGTCATCTGCCACGCAGACCACAACCACTTTTCCGTCACGGAAGATGAAGGGACGGTTCAGCTTCGGCATTTCTTCGGGAATATAGCTCTTAAAGCTTGCTTTTCTGTTTTCGATATATTCCTCTGCCAGCTTTTCAATATCCTCGGCATAGGAATTTTCCTTTGCTTCAAATACGGCAATCTCTTCAGCTGTTGCACCGCCGCCGGCGTAGCCTGCCGCGTTTGCCATTTTGGATTCATCTAAACCGTAGTTGGTATAAACCACGCGGCGGTTGATATCGCCTAAATTATCCTTAAAGGTTAAACTACTTGCAATTTCGTCGGCTAAAGCCTTCACATCATAATCGCTGACGATTTCTTCCTCAACGGGCATTGCTGCCGCATTTTTGGCATCCTCTGCGTTCACGGTGTGGCGTCTTAAGTATTCCAGCCATTGCAGGTAATATTCCTTGGAAAGATGCGTTCCGTCGGTGCTTGCGCCTTCTATCAGGTGACCATCCTCGTTCACAAGCGTGGAATGGATATCCAGATAATACGCCTGCTTCTCGATAGCCATCTTCAGAAGCTCGTCATTGTATTCTCGGATTACTTCGTTATAAATCGGGCCGCCGGCATCAATCTCTTCTGCCACCGGCAGGATAGACTGAATATAGACAATCGCGTCCGGGTTATGCTCTTTCACGGTGTCTACCAGCTGACCGTATTCTTTTATGATGCGCTCTTTATTGGATTTCACCAGATATTCGTTGATACCCAGCATGATATATACCTTATCAAATCCACCCTCATGAATCCGCTCCATAATGGTTCCTCCGCCGGGGGCAGGTCTTGCTTCCAGCCGCGCAATGGTCATGGACGTTCCGCACAGGAAGGTGGCATCGGGCAGGTTTGCATAGGATTTAAAACCATCCGTTAAAGAATCTCCGATAAATGCGGTGTTGGTGAAGTAGGAATCGTTCACAGGCTTGGAGCCTAACACCTTGCCGTACCCCTGAATCAGAGCCGGGGAGTTTTTCGCGTAGCTGGTTACCTTCTGCAGACTTTCGTCCGACATGAAGGTGGAGGCGCTGTATAAAAACAGCACGTCGCCAATACCATGGTCGCTCATATACTGGATAAAATCATCGTTATAATACCTTAGGTCAATCATATGGATGGTTTCATAGTGATTTGCCATAAAGGGTACCAAAGCGTGCGCATAAGAATCTTTAAACACCGCCAGGTGCTTTCCGTTTTTGTTGGGGCTTTCCACCACGGTAAGCGCGTGGTTTCCGTCTAAATAATAGGAGTATTTATCCTTTTCGTTGAGGTGTGCGGGGAAATACATGGAATCCGCTTCCGTTCCCTCATAGGGGAAACGCACTTTAAAGCGCGCTGTCTCTAAAGGTCTGTACTCCGTTATCGTGTCGGGGTTGGTTTTCTTGAGAGCCTTGGAATAGGTGGTTCCCAAAAAGGCACGGGACACGTCGGAAATCTTAAAATCATCATTCCCCAAGGGGTCATATCCCATCATCTCTGCCAGGTCATGATACACCACATAAGAGCCGTGCGCCGTTAAATGATGGTCACTTCTGTAGTAAAGATAGTCGTCCTTATGCTTGCGCAGAAGCTCCGAGGATTCCCGGAATTTGATATCCGTTCCCTGAAAGGCTTCCGTCAGCATGGCGTTCAGGCGCGGGATGGTGTCACGGTAGGTGTTTTTGGGCAGCTTGTCCTGCAGGATTTCGTATGCAGGCGGCACCACCGTTACGCTGACATTGTATCTGCCGGTATCATCAAGCGCCTTGATGGCGGCTATGTTATCCGCAATCAGCTCGTTGTCTGTGTTGGCGGGCTTTTCCATCAGGTAGCCGTTATCGCAAACATACACGCCGTTGTTTTCCTTTTTGCCGGTTAAATACTCGATTTTGGATTTGAAGGTCACAAAAAAGTTCCGGCTGACAAAATGGTCATTGATATAGTTTTCCATATCTGTCATGTACTGACCGCTCATAAAGCTTTTTACAGAAAACTCGGGAAATTTCTGCAGATATCTGTTTTCCAGCTCCGAATATTCTTTTACGGGCTGCAGGAGGTTAAACATAATCAGCACAATAAAGCTGAACACGAAAATATAGTTAAACCGCCGGCAGGCGTTTCTTCTGTCATGCTTGTTCATGTCGTTCCTCCTTGTTTAGAATCTGAAATATAAGAAGGGGCTATAGGACGAGCCCACCATATAAGCCGTACACAAAAGCAGGGCAATCGCCACAGGAATGGTGGCATATGCCGGGCTTTTTTCCAGCCATTTTCTGCCAAGCTTTGCCGGATACGGCAGAAGTGCAATGATGCCAACAATCAGAAGCACTAAGTTGGAGGTTAAATCGTACACAAAGTTGGCGTTCACAAACCCACCGCCACCGATGCCGAGCATCGCACCGATATAACGGATTGCTTCTAACAGGTTGTCTGCAGAGAACAGCACCCAGCCAAGAAGCACGAAGAGGAATGCGTAAGCCGTTTGAATAAAGCCGGGCAGCTTCTGAAGGCCCTTCAGCAAAAATTCCTTTTCAATCATCAGAAGCACGCCGTAATAAATACCCCAAGCCAGGAAGTTAAAGTTTGCGCCGTGCCAGAAGCCGGTCAGCGCCCAGACGATTAAGAGGTTCAGGCGCATTCTCGATTTGGATACACGGTTACCGCCCAAAGGAATATACACATATTCCTTGAACCAGGTGCCCAGGGAAATGTGCCAACGGCGCCAGAATTCCGTGATGGATTTGGAAATATAGGGATAATTGAAGTTTTCTTCAAATTCAAAGCCGAACATTTTTCCAAGACCGATTGCCATATCGGAATAACCGGAAAAGTCAAAATAAATCTGGAATGCAAATGCAATGATTCCCAGCCATGCAGAAAGGCATGTTAAATCAGACAGCGGCGTTGCGTGGATGGTTTCCCATAAAACACCGATATTGTCCGCTAAAAGCACTTTTTTGGCAAGGCCCACCGTGAACCGCATGATACCGGCGGAAAAACCTTCGATCGATTCCCGTCTTGTGGCAAGCTGCTTATCGATGGTACTGTATCTGACGATAGGACCTGCAATCAGCTGGGGAAACAGCGCTACATAAGTACCGAAGCTGATATAGTTTTTCTGTGCCGCTACCTTACCGCGGTATACATCGATAACATAGGACATGATCTGAAACGTGTAGAACGAAATACCAATAGGAAGTGTGAGGTCCAGAAGCGGAATGTCCCAGGGCAGAACGATGTTCACTGTGTCAATAAAGAAATTGGTGTATTTAAAGAACACCAAAAAACCCAGGTTGATGACAACATCAATCGTCAGAAGCTTTTTCTTCTGCGCATCCTTCGCCTTATCGATTTTAAGTCCCAGGAAATAGTTTATTGTAACGGAAAACAGCATTAAAAGAACATATACCGGTTCTCCCCAGGCATAAAAAAAGAGACTGCTGATGAATAAAACCGTGTTCCGCCAACGCTTCGGGGCTATAAAATATACTGCCAGAACAATGGGCAGAAAATAAAATAAAAATAAAATACTGGAAAATACCATATGTAACCACTGCACTCCTATCTTATTATCTTTATTATTCTATCACATTGTTTGACAAAGTACAACCTTTTTTGCGAATTTTTTTGGGATTTTTTTGAAGATTCCGGGAGATAAGTTGACAGAACGGAAAAAAGGACAAAAAAATCCCCGAAGCGAAATACTTCGGGGATAAAATATTTCATTCTTATGCTTTGTTTACAGAACCGAACAGCTCCATCTTTTCTTTTACAGTTGCTTTAATAGCTTCTGCGCCGGGAGCCAGCAGCTTTCTGGGGTCAAAGCCTTTGCCTTCTAAATCCTTGCCTGCTTCTACATATTTTCTTGTAGCAGCCGCAAAGCTCAGCTGACATTCTGTGTTTACATTGATTTTGGAAACGCCTAAGGAAATGGCTTTTTTAATCATGTCTTCGGGGATACCAGTACCACCGTGCAGAACCAGCGGCATGGGATCGGTTGCTTTGCTGATTTCAGCTAAAACATCAAAGTTTAAGCCTGCCCAGTTTTCGGGGTATTTACCGTGAATGTTGCCGATACCTGCAGCCAGCATGTCCACGCCTAAATCTGCAATCATTTTGCATTCTGCAACGTCTGCAACCTCGCCTGCGCCAACAACGCCGTCTTCTTCGCCGCCGATGGAGCCGACTTCTGCTTCTACAGAGATACCCTTTTCATTTGCTAATGCTATAATTTCTTTTGTTTTTTCAATATTTTCATCGATGGCATAGTGCGAACCGTCGAACATAACGGAAGAGAAACCTGCTTCGATAACCTTCTTTGCATGCTCGTAGCTACCATGGTCTAAATGAAGTGCAACGGGAACGGTGATGTTCATTTCTTCAATCATGCCCTTCACCATACCAACAACGGTTTTATAACCTGTCATGTATTTTCCTGCACCTTCGGAAACACCGAGGATAACGGGAGAGTTACATTCCTGTGCGGTCTGCAGGATTGCTTTTGTCCACTCTAAGTTGTTGATGTTGAACTGACCTACGGCATATTTGCCCGCCTTTGCCTTCTGTAACATTTCTTTTGCTGATACTAACATTTTACTTCCTCCTAAACATGAAACATATCCTTATGTTTTCTTTACCACCGAATATTATACAATATTGGGGGAAAAATGTCAATAATATTTCTCAATAAACTCCATAACGGGTGTGATATCGGGCAGTCCGTGGGGGTGATGGTCACCGCCGGGCTTGATATGAACCTCAATGGTTCCGCCGTTTTCTTTATAGTATTTTTCTAAAAGTGCGCCGTTTTCCTCAAAAGGCACAATCCTGTCGCTGTCGCCGGAAACTAAAATGATCGGGATGCTATGTTCAAGCAGTGCGCCCATTCTGTCCATGGGATGGTCGCGATAGCAGATAGCCTCAGAGAGGGTCATGCCCGTTGCTTCGTGAAACTCTATGTAGCCGTGGATGGCGCTTTCTGCCGCCACGCCGGGTTTTCCCAGATGAAGAGGCCAACTCAAAAGATTCATCACCGGTGCATCCAGATACAGGCAGGCTATCATTTCGGGATACCGCGCCGCAAGGTGCACTGCATGCAGGCCGCCGCAGCTCATGCCGACGCATACGCACTTTTCGGAAAATCCGTAGGTTTCGGTGAGATACTTGGATAAGGCGTATTTTTTATCGTAATCGTCTTCTTTTCCTATCCTGTGCAGATTTTTTAAGTACACCAGATTGTATCCTTTTTTCAAAAGGGCAATTTCCGTTTCGGGAAAGGCGTCAAAATATTCTGTTTTCAGCATCCATTTATCGGTGCGGTTTGCGCTATCAGCAAACACCACGATGACTTCTCTTCCCTCAAACTCAAAATCAATGCGGCGAAAGCCGTTCCATGTGCTTTCTGTCATATCACACCTCCGGTCCGGTAAGAGGTTTTCTTGCCATCAGCTCTTTGGCACATTGCACGAACTCTTCCGGCGTTACAGGACGGGTGTCTGCGCCCTTTACGCGATACAGTTCAAACAGAATCGGGCCGCTATAGTCTGTTTCGTCCAAAGCATCCATAAAGCTGATCCAATCGACATCGCCCATGCCGGGAAGCCAATGCTTTTCGTCGATAAAATCATAGTCGGAAACGTGGAGGGTTACGAATCTATCGCCCACCTCTTTGATAAAGTCTTCCATTTTTTCTGCCAGAAGATGGTTGGTGTCGAAGCACACGAAAAGGTTGTCGTGTCCCGAAATCAGTTCCTTGATTTCTGCAGAATCCCGTCCCAGACAGGTTCTGGGCAGATCCTCTACCGCGATGCAGGCAGAAAGGGTTTTGGCAAACTCTGCAAGCTCGGAAAGCGTTTTTTTGGCGTTTTCCATCTGCTGCGCACGCTCGCCGTCCGCAATGGGCTCAGAGCTTGCGTGAATGACATATACAGTCGCACCCGTAACGGATGCTTTTTTCATAATATCCTTATACCGCGCGATGGCTTTTTTGCGTACGGCTTCATCCATATGCGCCGGGTTGTCTTCTCCTGAAAAAGGCAGATGGATAGAACGGATTTGAATACCTGCTTTGTCTGCTCCTTCTTTGAGTGCCACCCAATCCACATCGTCATACTTGTCCCATCGGAAACAAAGCTCCATAGCATTTACGCCTGCTTTGGCGTAAACCTCAAATTCCTCCGGCGCGATGGCTCTTCCGCAGGTGGATACTGCAATTTCATAGGTTTTCATACATTTCTCTCCTTTATAGTATCAGTTCCGATTGCTCGGCGTTCCATTTTTTCAAAAGCTCGTCTAAATCGGGAAAGGTTGCGCGAATGACAATCACTTCACCCACAAGGCGATTCACGGGGATGCCCATCAGGTGCAGGTATGGCGTCTGATCCCCCAAGCCGTCATAGTAAAAGGGCATATATTCCAGCTCGGAAGATACCGTTTCACCCGTGTTTAACACCACCACTTCCTCGGGAAGAACATCAATGGGCTTTAAGGCAAGTCCGCTTGATTCAGCCAGAGGCGGCAAGTGGAAATATAAATTGTTGTCTTTTTTCGTTACAAGAAAATCATTGATATGGGTGGAAAGCCCTAAATCCACAAGCTTTGCCCCCTTGTAGCTTTCCGACACGCGGCAGAACCAATCCCCCACCACG
Source organism: Clostridia bacterium (assembly GCA_017396465.1). GTDB lineage: Bacteria > Bacillota > Clostridia > UBA1381 > UBA9506 > Congzhengia. Next base: position 8,069 of record JAFQLU010000072.1, read on the forward strand.
CGGAGGCTTTCCTTGGCTTCTTCGGTGAGATGCCCCTTTGCATCGGGGCCCACGTTCAGAAGATAATTTCCGCCCTTGCTCATCACCGAGTCGATAGACGCCATTAAAAGCTTATGAGAAAGGTAATCCTCGTTTTTGCGGTATCCCCAGCTTTGGCGACCTACGGATTGGCAGGCTTCCGTCAAAGTCGTGAATGCCTTGTTTTTGGGGATGCTCCGTTCGGGTGTGCTGTAGTCTCCCTTGGAGTAGCCACGGTCGTTGATAAAGATACCGGGCGCAAGGGAACGCACAAATTCATTCATGGATGCGTCCTTATTATAAGGCGGAATATCCCAGAAGAGAGCATCGATTTTGCCGTAGTCAGAAAGCAGCTCCGTCATCTGGTTTTTGATATAGGTTTTATACAGTTCTTCGTTGGGTTCATCGCCCGGGTTGGGCTTTTTCAGCTGATGGTCGCCGCCGAAGTTTACAGAGTGCTTATAGTTCCAATCGGGCACGGAATAGTAAAGTCCTAATTTGAGGCCATACTTTTTGCACCCTTCGGACACTTCCTTTAAAAGGTCCTTGCCGTAGGGCGTGTGCATGATGTTATAATCCGTATATTTCGTGTCCCACATGCAGAAGCCGTCATGGTGCTTGGTGGTGAAAACCACATACTCCATGCCGGCATTTTTTGCCAACTCCAGCCACTCGTCGGGGCTGTTTTCCTCGGGGCAAAAGCCTTCCGCGTATTTTATGTATTCTTCCTTCGGCACGCTCTTTCTCCATTGCTCCTGCTCATGCCATCCGCCAACGGCATAGATGCCCCAATGGACAAACATGCCAAACCGCTCGTCCTGAAATAACATCGTGTTGCTCCTTTCGGAATTTTATCTTTTTTATGTTTCGCTTCATTCCAGAAGCTGCCATCGTTTGTATGTTGTGTTTTTGCCCTGTTCTCTCGCTATTGCCCTAAATTATTTTAATTTTGCAGACTCGACATGAACACAACAGAACCGTCCACTTGTGTTCCCCGAATTTATGTTTTGTATTTGAGATTTTTCTATACCTCAATCAATTCTTTCTCTTCAGTTTCGATTTTTTCTTCTATTTTTATTTTTTCTTTTTGTTTGTTTTTGGCTATTATCTGTTTAGTTTTGAGATTAGGCATTGGAATATTTATCTTAAATAAGAAATTTATAAACCAAATAACAAATAAAACAATTATTATAGGCAAAGCACAATATGTAATTATAAATAACGCAATTGCATCAATGAAACTATTTAATAATTGTTTTGCTTTTTCTCCTACATCAGAAACACTATCCTTAATCTTATCAAGCATATTATCTATC
>JAFQLU010000073.1 GCA_017396465.1 Clostridia bacterium
TTCTTCCAGTGTGGAAAGCTTCAGCTCGATGTCCGGGAACAACTCCTGCGCCTTTTTGATGATTTCCACCAGCTGGGGCTGTGCGGTGGAAGAGTCGGAGCCGTTCATCAGGATGCGGTTATCGGGAAGCACGGTTTCGTCCATGGATGACCATGCCAGGCGAACCGCTTCTTTGAGTCTGCCCTCGTGGATTTCGCCTTTATCCTGAATCACGAAATAATCTTCCCAGTAGCCGTTTCCGTCAGCCTCATGGTACACCTGACCGTCCTGACCGATTTTCATGAAATATTCGTTGGAGTTATAGTCTTTATCTGTGGTGATTGCCAAAAAGGCGTTCATAAAGAAGTTGGCTCTTGCGTGCTCTCCCAAACGGGTTGCAAACACCTGTGTGCCGTCGGGCGCTTCCCATAAAAACTCACAGTTGGGGCATCTGTCTTTAGACACGTTCTTTGCCACAACAACGAAGTTCAAGCCGAAGCCGTCGTAAATCTGGGGGAACTGCGCTGTCTGTCCCCAGCCGAAGGATTCATGGGCAACATTTAAGCGTCTGCCCAGTTTTTCGGAAAGTCTGCTTCCCTTCAGCAGGTTTCTCACCAAGCTTTCGCCGCAAACGGGGTATAAATCCGGAAGTGTGTACCAAGGACCTACATCAATTTTACCTGCCTTGATATAATTTTCCACTTTTTCTCTGTTTTCCGGTTTAAATTCCAAATAATCCTCAATGATAACGGATTGACCGTCCATCAGGAAGCAGGAATACTCCGGCTGTGTATCTAAAATTTCCAACAGTTCATCAATCATGTCGATTAAGTACTGTCTGTTTTCCCAAATGGGATATCTCCATTCTCTGTCCCAATGGGTATGGGTTACTACGTATCCTTTTTTCATGGTTTTCCTCCCTGTGTATGTTAATCTTTATTTTTCAACGTTTTTAAAATTTCTTCTGCCAGCTTTTCATAGCCTTCGGCAGTAAAATGCACGCCGTCTGCCGATAAAAGGTCTTTATGCTCTACCGACACGCGGAACAAGTCTATTACGGGAAGACCATATTTTTCTGCAATTGCTTTCGCCGCACCGTTTCGCACCTTTACCCGCTCGGAGCGTTCTGTATCGCCAACATCCGTTGTAAGAACGATATAAACAGGAGTCGCAGGATAGGATTCCGTTAAAAATCTCACGATTTTTTCGTAATCTCCTGCATACGCTGTATCATCCGACAAATGAAAGCCGTGCAGGCCGTTATTAAAAAGAATCACCTGAAGCTTGGGAAGTTGGCGGATAAACAAAGCGATTGACTCGCAAAGATAGGGGTTATCCACCGCCTTGGATGTGCCGAAGCCGTCGAACAAAACGGTTTCGCCGCTCATTTCCGTTGCAACCCTTCTTGTGCCGCAGGAGATGGAGTCTCCGATATACAGCGCGCGGTCTGCTTCCGTATTATTCGCCTGTTCTATCCACACATTGTCCCATTCATAGGTTTCCAAAACTTCTTTTCTGTCTTTTGCCTCGTATGTAAAATCGCTCATAGGAACACTCCTTTCCTTGTTTATTATATCATAGGAAATCCCTTGTTGCAATACCAAAAACGGACATTATTATAGTGAAAACACGCACTTTTATTAAAAAACGAACATTTACAAAAAGAAAGCCGCAAGCAAAGTACTTGCGGCTTTTTACGTTTTTCGATTATAATACTACTTTTTCGCCCAGATCTGCAGATTTCTTTTCTGCCAGGGCGATTTCTAAAGTAACAACGGTGTCCGAAGGCGGGTTGATGGAGGAGATTCTGTCTTCCTTGATGCAGGAAACGAACTCAATCATTTCTGCCAGGTATGCATCCACGCCCGGAGCTTCCAGTTCTTCCTCGCCGTCGTCTGTGAAAGCAACGAATTTTCCGTTTTTCATTTCAACGGTTGCTTTTTCGAAGCGAACGGTGAAGGAAGGTGTGAAGGGATAAGAGCCGTTGTAAGTCCAGTCGCCGTTTGCGATAACAACCTTATCGTCATATTCATAGGATGTGATAATGGAGTCGTGTTCACAAACAAAGTTTGTTGCAACAGAAGTTACCGCTTTGGGCTTACCGAATGCGTAGTTTACGAAGTCCACATCATGCACGTGAAGGTCTAAAGCCGCACCGCCGCTCTTTGCGCCGTCCATGTACCAGTTTTCCCAACCCCAGATAGGTGTGGGGCTCAGGCGTGCAAAGTTTGCACGGATAACTTTACCGTATTTACCGCTGTCGATAATTTCTTTTAATGCCTTATATTCCGGCCAGAAACGGAGGCACTGACCAATCATCAGCTTCACATTGTTCTTTTCGGAAGCTTCCAGCATCGCTTTTCCTTTTTCCAAAGAAATTGCCATGGGTTTTTCGGAGAACATGTTGATGCCGCGGTTCATCACATCAATTGCAATCACATCGTGCAGGTATGTAGGAACGGCTGCAACCACGAAATCCAAGTCTTCCTTGTCCAGCATTTCTTTGTAGTCGGTGTAAAGGTTAAAAGCAGACAGGTCCAAGGAACTGTTGTCCTCACCTAAGTTTGTTGCAACATTGGTTGTAAAGGTGCTTTCCGTTACATCACAGATTGCAACCAGTTTCACATCAGGATGAGCCTCAACCAGGCCTTTCATGTTTTTAAAATGAACTTTACCCAGTCCGCCAAATCCGATTAACGCATAATTCATAATGTTTTCTCTCCTTTTTCTTATTTTTTTTCGTCTTTTTTCTCTTTATCTTCGGGGAAAATGTCTACTGTATCATCTAAACAAACCTTATCCAGGCAATATTTGCCTTCTGTGATGGGTTCACGGTTCACCCACTTGCCGCGTGTAAAGTCCGGAACCGGAACAGGTGCGCCGCCCATAGCAATGGAAGCCTCCGAAAGGGGCGCAATTGCCAGCCACAGGATGGAATCGTATGCATCGATGGGTGTCTGTGTTCCGTGCTTAACACTTTCGATAAAGGCACGGCAAACCAACCAGTCCATACCGCCGTGACCACCCTTTTCGCCCAGCGCAACATATTCCTTGTGCAGGGGATGGTCATATTCTTTATACATTTCTTCCAAGTTATCGCGACAGGGCTCTTCCATACCGTCGAAGAACAATACCTTACTGTTTTCACTCAGGCGAGCGTTGGTTCCGCAAATGGTGAAGTTTCTGGAATAGTGCGGCAGGGGCGCCGTGGTATCTAAACACAGCTTAATGGTTTCGCCGTTGGCACAGGTGATGATGGTTGTGATAAAATCGCCCTGCTTATACTCTGCGTTTTTCCATTTGTCCTTTGCTTTGGGGTCTTTCTGCGCGCGAGCCTTCAGTGCCGCCGCTTTGGATGTAAAGGAGCTTAACGTCAGCATCTTATTGCCGCGGTTGATACCTAAAACCTTACATAAGGGGCCCAACGCGTGGGTGGGATACTGCTCACAGCTTCTGTGCATATAGGAATTGATGCGGTAATGTCTGTCTTCATCGTCGGGGTTTCCGTAAAGCTCGTGGCAGGAAACCAAATCATGATGATAGCCGCCTTCTGCATGAAGGAGTTCACCAAAGAGGCCTTTATCCTGTACGTTCATTGCCATCATTTCAAGTCTGCCGTAGCAGCAGTTTTCCAGCATCATGATAGGCGTTTTGGTCTCTTCATATACTTCTAAAAGTGCATGGCACTCGTTGATATCAAAAGCACAGCCCACTTCAAAGCCGGTGTATTTTCCGGCACGCATGGAATCCTTTACGATGTCGATTCTGCTGTCCCAGGGTGTCATGATGAACACCGCATCAATTTCGGGATTATTTAAAATGTCGTGATAGTCTGTTGTTTCAATGGGGGCAGGTCTGCCCTTTTCCGTCAGCATTTTTGTGGTTTTTTCTAAATACGGTTCATAGATATCGCAAATCGCCGTAATTTCCACGTCTGCCATTTCGGAAACGCACCAGGTTAAAACACCTGTGCCTCGTCTGCCAAGTCCGATGTAACCAACTTTAATTTTGTCTTTCATGGATTTTCTCCCCTTTTTTGTCTATTAGGATTGACAACTCATTTTTTATGTGTTACTATGATTATATCAAGTTCAAAACCATAATTCAACCCTAAAATGGATACTTTTTTTATATTTTAGATACTATTGCGAGGTTTTTATGTTTTCGGAAGCTTCCAGCATCGCTTTTCCTTTTTCCAAAGAAATTGCCATGGGTTTTTCGGAGAACATATGGATACCGCGGTTCATCACATCAATAGCAATCACATCGTGCAGGTATGTAGGAACGGCTGCAACCACGAAATCCAGGTCTTCCTTGTCCAGCATTTCTTGATAGTCGGTGTAAAGGTTAAAAGCAGACAAATCCAAAGAACTGTTGTCCTCACCTAAGTTTGTTGCAACATTGGTTGTAAA
>JAFQLU010000074.1 GCA_017396465.1 Clostridia bacterium
CCTGCCTCACAAAAGGCAAGTTTTGTGATATACAGTCCTTCCCAGGATGGAACCGTGGCATCTGCATGGAATGAGATAACAGCGAATCATACAGATAATTTTGAAGCAGGAAAATGGACGCTTTGTACCGCAACCTTCACGCCGAGTGGAAAAGGAATTCATATGCCGGACGGCGTGAAAGCCGAAGTGGATGTAACAGAAGAAAGTTATCTGGAATTCCGTTTAGGAAACGGTATTCCTGCAGAAGTGATGGAGGGCGAAATCGCCTACATGATGGATGATTTCTTTGTGTTCCCCGAAGTGGATAATAAAGGGGACAACTCAAAAGAACGTGCACCGGGTGGCGGTCTTACCACAGAAGAAATCTATAATGCAAACTGGACCTTCAGCACCGGTTCTACCAGTGTAGAATGGATGAGCGAGGGTGCAAACGGCACAGCCGGCGCAGCAAACATCACAGTTCTTAAGGATTGGGGAACTCTGCGCTCCAGAAATCCGCTGGACATGGAGTTCGGCAGAACCTACACCTTAACCTTCTGGGCAAAAGCAACCTGCGAAGAAGCTGTTGGCTTCGATATGTATGCATATCTTTCCTATGCAAACCATAAAACATTGGAAGAAACACCGAAATGGTTTATCACAAAGCCTGCTCAGGCGCCGTACACATTGACGACAGAATGGCAGAAATTCTCCATTGACTTCCAGCCCATCTCCGTAACACCGGAAAAGATTTATCCCTATCTTTACTTCAGAGCCGGAGAGGGAACGGAAACCGTGTCCTATGCGGTGGATGAAATTTCTATCGTGCAGAAAGGCGATTCCAACTTTGATGTGTTGGCAACCGCCGACAAAACAGCTGACGGCGAAAACGTCGTTCTTCAGCTGAACTATGCAGGAAGCTCTTCTAAGCATTTCCTGTATAAAATGATTCAGGAAACGGAAAGCGGCGACAAGGTTTTAAGAACCGTAAAAACAACCGATAAGTACATCGTCTTAAACGAAGCAGAATACGGAGATTTAAGAAACATCCGGATTGAGACTGTTTCTGTGGATGCCTTTAATCTGTGCAGTCAGAAAAAAGTGTGTCGCCTGCGTGAACCCATACCGGAGGATAACATCCGGTTGAGCGCAGACCAGTACATCTGGAATGACGACATCAAGGACCTTAGTGCAACGCTTGAATTTAACAATGAAACGGCAGATTGCGACGTAATAACATATGCGGCGCAGTATAATGCGGAAAATATGCTGCTTTCCGTAAAGACGGAAAAAGAATCTGTTCCGATCAATACAGAAAAATCCTGGCAGACAAAAACCACGGCAGAGCCAACCGCGGTGAAAGTGAAATACTTTGCTTGGGTGGACGATGGTACGCAAAGACCTGTCACAACACCGGCAGAGCTTAACAAAACCACCTCCGGCGAATTTATTTATGTGGATGTGAATAGTACAGCAGATACAGCAAACGGTTCCTTTGATGCTCCTTATAAGAGCCTCAATAACGCAAGAAACCGTTTGAGAAACCGTATATCCTTATCCGAGGAAGAAAATATTTATATGATATTCAAAGGTGGAGAATATGTTCCCGGCAGCTATAGTGCCATGGATATAACCTCCAGAGATTACGCAGAGAATAAGCATGTAATCTACACATCCTTAGACAAAAACAGGGCAAAATTCACCGGTGCAAAGCACTTGACCGGTTTTACCATTTATGATACAAGCAAAAATATTTACCGTGCAGAAGTTCCTGCCGGCACACAGACACGTCAGCTTTATGTAAACGGCATCAAGGCAACCCGTGCAAGAAGCCCCGAGGATGCAGTTCCCTTTGTGAACCTGGATCAGGGTGAGGCAAAAGACGAATTCTTAAATCTCGGTCTGACCTCTACGGATACTTCTTTCTTAAATTATCAGTATCCCAATGAGCTGGAAATCTATTTCACACAGAACTGGAGACACCAGTTTGTCATGGTTGACACCATCACCGCAACAGAAGACGGACTGGCACATTTCGGCTTTACGGATAATCAAGGAAAATGGGGCGGCATCGCAAGATGTAATACTCCGGCGAAGCATCCTGTGTTTGTAGAAAATGCTTATGAGCTTTTGGACGAGCCCGGAGAGTGGTATTTAGATACCCATAAAAACTATATTTACTATATCCCCAGAGAATTTGAAGATATGTCCACGGCAGATGTGGTAATCCCCGGTATGGAAAAACTGCTTACCATCAAGGGTACAGCAGATGCTCCTGCGAAAAATATGACATTTCAAAACATTGATTTTGAATATTCAACATGGCATTATCCTACAACAAATCGCGCGTTTATCAATGGACAGAACGCAACCTACACTCGCTCTGACAACGGCGGTCAACTGATGGATGCGGCAGTAGAGCTGTTTAATGCCCATAACATCACCTTTGATAACTGCGACTTTTCAAAAATCGGTTCTATGGCGCTTAAGATGACAGGTGCAATCCAGCATTGTAATGTCATCGGTAACGAGTTCTATGAACTGGCAGGTGGCGCGGTTAACCTGGGCGAAGTGAATTCCAATGACGGTATCAGCGTTCGCTACCCCACAGATCCGAAGCACTATATCACCGATAACGTAATCGCAAATAACTATATTCATAAAATCGGTACAGAATACAAATCTGCTGCGGCAATTGGTGCAGGTTTCCCGAAAAACACAGTTATCCGCAACAACGACTTGTCCGACGGTCCCTACAGTGGCATGCATACCGGTTGGGGTTGGGGCTCTACCGCACCTTCCGGAACGGAAAACTTTGTGATTGAGAAAAACTACATTCATGACTTCATGAACTGGCGTCTGTATGACGGCGGTGGTATTTACACTTTAGGTAACACGGGTGGTACAAAGGATAATCCCAACCATTTGCGCGAAAACTACTTTGTGGATATCGCAAACCATTACGGTGGAATTTATCCCGATGAAGGCTCCACCGGTTGGAGGATTTCCGATAATGTTGTAGATACACACAACTACCCTGTGTACTATGGTACAGAAAACTCTACTGCTGATGCCATCTGGCTCCACATCTGGACCACCAGTATCATGAACATCTGGTTCGGAAAGAACTACAGTACCACATCTGCCTATAAAGAAAACGGTAAAGATATTGAGTATGTGCCGCCGGAAGTATATTCCGATGCACAGTGGCCGGACGAGGCGCTAAAGATTATCAATGATGCAGGTATCGAAAAAGAGTACCGGAATCGCTTTGATTTCGGTCTGCAGACCATCCGTATTCCCAGATTGTTTGAAGTGGGCGTAGGCGAAACACAGTTGATGGTATATTCCGGTATTTCGTCCAAAGACCGTCTGGTGGATTTATCGGATTATGAAATCACGGCAAAATCCTCAAGACCCGATGTAGCAACGGCAGATGCAAAGAATATAACCGGTCATTCTGCAGGTACG
>JAFQLU010000075.1 GCA_017396465.1 Clostridia bacterium
CTTAAATAAGATGCCAATTTCAGCGGGAACACAAAAGGCAATTGGGACTAATCAAAACAGAACACGCAGAAAAAGCGGAAAATATAGAAAAAGCGGAAGACACAGAAAAAGCAGAAGACACATCAGGCAACGGAATTGGGAAAGATGTGCAAAGCCACGCCTATATTCTGCCGCTTTTGTTTGCCATGCTGTCCTCCGGCGGTTTAGGGATTATGCAAAAGCTGCAGCAAAGCTCGCCATACCCGGAGGAAAAGGACTTTTTTGTGATTCTGGCATTTTTCCTGGCAGGCACAGTCTCGCTTCTTTGCTTTCTGCTTGCACCGAAAGAGAAACCCCGTCCGGAACCGGACACCTTCCGGTGCGGAGAAGCTTGTGCGGAAAACGCACATGAGCAAGACGGAAAGCCTTGTTCGGCAAATGCGCCCGACCAAAGCGGAAAACCTCGTCCGAAAGATGCGTATCAGCAAAAAAATAAAGCCTGCCCTGCAAACGGAGGCATGAAAAGAAAGCTTTTAGCCGCCTGCGGAATCGGCGCGGCGTTCGGTATGTCCAATTTCTTAAACACCCTTCTGGCAGGGCGAATGGACAGCGCGTTGTTCTTTCCCATTCTCAACATCAGCACCATCCTCTTTTCCGTTCTGTCGGGCAAGGTGATATACAAAGAAAAAATGAGCAGAAGAGAAGTCCTCATTCTGCTCATCGGTATGGTTGCGATTTTACTGATAACGGCAAATTAGTCTTCAAAAAACCTGCTTCTTTCAAACACCTTTGCAAGAAGCACGCCTGCAAGAAGCCCTGCAGCGCCCTGCACAAGGTTTACGGGCAGGTTGGGTAACGATGCCAAAAAGCCGTATAAAAACCCTTCAAACACAAAATAACCCAACGACATCCAAAGCTCGGCAATCACCGCACCCACTACATATCTTGCGGTGTTGCCGACTTTTTTGTGCAAAAGACGGAAAAAACCGCATGCCAGGAGCGCCATTACGCCCTTGATGAGAAACGTCGCAGGCGCATACACCGGATATCCTGAAAACAAATCTGCCAGAAAGGAGCCGATTCCGGCGGCAAAAAAGTCGTATAGAGGAGAAAGCATCCAGCCGCACAGAAGAACCGCCGCATCGCCTAAATTGATGTATCCCTTATAAGGCGAGGGAATGCGGATCACCAAGGTCAGCACACAAACCAACGATGCCATCAGCGCCGAAAATACCAATTTTTGCGTTCTTGTTTTCATGAAAAACACTCCTTTTTATTTGAAATGCACCGCCCCGGGGAAGTGCTTTGCGTAAATATGATGTTATTATAAAACATGAAAAAACAATTGTCAATGTTTTTGGTGCGAAAAAGCTTAAAACATAAACCTGCGAAAAAGGAAAAAACAATAAATACCAAGGTGAGTGATGCCGAGCGGATGACGGAAGTGTTTTCCACTGTCTGCGAGAAGAAAAAGAGGCATTATAAAAGGCGTCCGATGCAATACCACATCGGATGCCTTTTGTGTCTTGAAAATGATTACTGTTTTGCGCCGCAGGAAGGACAGAATGCGCTAGCAAAAGGAAGCTGTTTTCCGCAGGCGTGGCAGAAGCCGGTAGCCGATGTGCCGGAAGCCTCTTCCTCTTTGACCGCTTCTTCAATCATGGCAATCACTTTATCATCTAACTGCGACTGCTGAATCATGCCCACTACCTGTGTGATTAAAACGGGCCAGAAAATCAGCATGGAGATGGCAGTAGGAAGTGCCTGCTGACCGAAAATACCTACACCTGCCTCAACCAGCATTCCTGCAGGCGATTTCTTCATGGTAACGTTTAAAGAGGTTTTCATACCGGAAATGGTTTTAAATACGCCGCCTTTAGACAAGCTGAGAAAATAACCTTCTGCAGTTTCCTGCGTGGAAACGGTGTAGCCTTCCGCCTCAAGCTTCGTTGCAACTGTTTTTGCCACGCCGCCAAAGTCTGTTAATGTGGTTCCGATTGTTTTTGTAGAATGAAATGTTGACATATGTTATTTCTCCTTTATACAAGTTCTTTTCCGCATTTTTTGCAGAATTGCCAGCCATCTTCCACCAATGCACCGCAAGCGGGGCAGGTTTTGTCCGTACCGTTTGCATATTCCATCAGCGTTTTGAAATCGTCGCTCTTGCACCAGGTATCAATTTCGTGGGCGCGAACCGCCAAAAACGGATGCTCCTGATTCATAACCATCAGATACTGAAGCGCTTTGTTCAGCTTGGATTCATCTATTAAGGTGTCGTAGTCCTTGGCTTGTTGCAGGAATAAATCTGCATTGATTTTTGAGGTCAAATCCTTGCTTCCGCCTGCCAAACGAATCATGGTTTCCACCATGGAAGAGGAGCCTTGCATATAAACTGCCGCAGCACGGTCGCAGGAAAATTCGCTGCAACGCTTCCAATAGTAGAGCGCAAGCTTTAAAGGAAGACTTAAAAGACCAATATCCAGAAATTGCTCACTTCCCGACAGAATCATATCTGCCATGGTGTGATACAGTACATGCCGACAGGCAATGTGACCGCATTCGTGCGCAATAACGGCTTTGATTTCGTCTTCTTCCAGATATTCCAAAAGGCCTGAGGTTAAGGTGATGAAAACCTTGGTATCCCCATAGGTGTAGGCGTTGGGGGCGGGATCCATTTCTAAATAAAGCTCCGGTTCTTCAATGCCCAGCGCTTCACAGATGGGCGGGAGCAGGTGATAGATTTCAGGCATCTGATCGGGGCCTAAACGGATTTTGTTTGCCATGTTCACGCCGTGAAGCATTTGCTCACTGAAGGTTTTCATAAAGGATTTCAAAACGGTGGTAAAGCCGGGAATCGCTTTTAAAGCGTCCAGCGCTTTCTGATCCTGGGGGTGATAATAACGATTAGGGGGCACAACTCTCATTTGATAACTTCCTTTCTGTTTTCATAAGGAAACAAGGGGGATGTGCATAGGTGTTTCTTTATGTGTGTAATATTATTATATCTTACGTATACCGATTTGTCTATAGATTTTAAAAAAAATGTCAAAAAATCTGCAAAAGAGAAGAGCCGATACAACTTTCGTTGTA
>JAFQLU010000076.1 GCA_017396465.1 Clostridia bacterium
ACGTCGCCTGTGGATGTAAGCTCCTGACGGTACTGACAGGCATCCTCGGTGTCTGTAATAGACTCAAAGCCGTCGCGTGTACCGCTGCCTGCTTCACGACCGATGAGAACGATTTCAGCATCGTTTCCGCCAATATCAGACCAGTTGGTAATTTCGCCTGTGTAAATCTTGGCGATAGTCTCAAGACTCAGGTCGGAAACGGGATTTTCGGGGTTTACGATAATTGCGATGCCGTCATAGGCCAAAACGGTGCCGGTCAGACCGGCGGCTTTTTCTTCGTCCGTCAGATCACGGGAAGAAAGACCAATGTCGCAGCGACCTTCCTGAACGGCCTTGATACCGCTGCCGGAGCCGGTGGGATTGTAAGTAAAGCTGATGCCGGTTTCGTTCTGGAAAGCCTCTCCCAGAGCGCCAATCACCTTTTCCATAGAGGTGGAACCGTCGGTGGTAACAGAACCGCTGGCTTTGCCACCGCAGCCTGTGAGCATGGTGAGAGCCAGAACTGCGACCGTAATCAATGTAATAATCTTTTTCATTTCAATGTTCTCCTTTCAGATAACTGTTGTTATTTCCTTTGTACAGGTATCATTTTAGGTTTCCCATGTGAAATCAAAAATACAAGGAATGTGAAATCTGTGTGAAATAGTCAAAAGAAATGATGCAATCGCAATGTTCAACTCTCTCAAGATGCACGGCTGTCCCTCAAAGCTTTGCCTGTTCCACGGCGAGAACCATGACCTCTCCAGAACAGGTGAGCCTGAAAACAGAATTTCCAGAATGAAGGAAATTCTGAAATGGTTTGATGAATACTTAAAAGTTGAATAGTAAGTGTAATGTTACGTTGGTAGCAGCAAAGCCGAAAGTATTATTTGCTTACGGCTTTGTTCCGTGTTTATATGTCGCAGACATTGTAGATGACTTCAATGATTACGCTACACATTTTGGATAAAAATCATATGTGTCGATGTACAACAGGAAAGATTTTTGATATAATTTCTTAATTCCATAGAAAATGGTGAGATTTCAAATGATTCGTTATTTCCTTAAACGTCTGCTTTTAATGATTCCGACGTTTTTTGTCATACTTCTTATCGCTTACCTGTTGACTTCTAACCTTACCGGTGCACGTGTTGATGCGTTGAGTGCATACGGTGATGGCGATGCGCTGGACAGCTTTTATGAAAAAATCGATGCGCCCGATAACCGCGCTACAAAATTTGTCCGCTACTGCTATGATCTGGTGATACATGGCAAAATGGGCAAAACATCTGTGGGTACATACATTGAGGACGAGGTCGCTTTCCGAATCAGATATACAGCCGTTGTGGCTACACTGGGATTTTTGCTATCCATGCTTTTGGGGATACCGCTTGGAATAATTGCTGCCGTAAACCATAATCGTTGGCCGGATCATTCGGTTTCGTTGTTCTCTACATTTCTGGCATCTGTTCCTTCATATTGTCTGGTATTGTTCTTGGTGTTTGTTTTCTGTATATGGCTGGACATTCTGCCTGTTTTAGGTGTAACTACATGGAAGGGCTATGTCATGCCTACAATAGTTCTTGGTGCAGGAGGAATGGCACTTGCGTCCCGCATGACGCGCTCTGTTGTCTTGGAAATACTGTCAAAACCTTATCTCACGGTTTTGCGCGCAAAAGGATTGCCCGAGTGGAAAATACTTTTCAAGCATGTTCTGAAGAATGCTGTTTCGCCCATTTTATCCGTTGCGGGAAATATCGCTGTCGCTTCTGTTTGCAG
>JAFQLU010000077.1 GCA_017396465.1 Clostridia bacterium
ACGGAATCAACTACAGGAAGATATATCAGCAGACCAAATGAGTATTAAGGAGTATATAGACCCGTTTACGGGTGAGCCGACAGAAGGAAGCAAATAAAAAAGCCCCTTTAGGGGCGAGCTGGTGAAAAAGTTGCGGTTGGCAGACTTTTCGACGAGCCTATAGGCTCGGCCAGCATATTGCCCTAAGGGGGCAGAGCAAGCCACCGGCACGGCCGGTGGTCATGACTTATTTACGGCATGATATGCTTTGCAATGTCAGCCATTGATTTTAAAAGCGCTTCATATACGGGAGGCGGAACTGCGGCAGGTGGTTCGGTTTCTAATGAGAACACGCCTTGGTAGTTGATATCCTTCAGCGCCTGCGTAAACTCCGCCCAATTGATGCTTCCGAAATAGGGCATCAGGTGCAAATCATGGCTCCATTTGTTATCGTGGATGTGGAGCGCACGGATTTCATCGCCCATCAGGCGGACGGAATCGCCGATGGATAAATCCTCAAATACGTTTACATGCCCCGTGTCCAGACAGATTTTAAAATGGTCATCGTTCATGGTTTTCACAAACCGCAAAATATCTTCGGGACGGGACAGGGAAAAGTCTAAAAAAGGCATATTTTCAAAGCAGATGGTCACGTCATGCGCCTTGGCAATGGCGAGAAGCTTGTGCATAAACGTAAGGTTCAAATCCCAGGTGCGTTTGGCATCTTCCGTTCCGGCGTCAAAAGGACCAAAGGGGAAAATAGGATGGATAATCCAGTTTTTTGCGCCCAGCATTTCTGCCATGCAAATGGATTTTTCCATCTTTTCCAGCCGCTCTGCTCTGTCCTCCGGCGTTGTGTCCTGCATGGGATGTCTCCAGGGGCCGTGCACCTGGTGCACCTCCATGCCGGCTTCCGCAATCAGCACTTTTTCTTCTGCCAGGTGGCGCATAAGCTCCTGCTCCGGCATGGTATACAGAATATCATCCGTATTGTCCGTTCCGTAGTCAATGCATTCATATCCGCAGGATTTTAAAAGCCTATAGTAATCGTTTCCGTATCGGGGCAGGTCTTTTTTACGATTTATGCTGATTCCCAGTTTCATAAGAATTTCCTTTCTGTGTGCTTATTTTTTGTGATACCATTTTAAAAGGTCATCAAGGCTTCCGCGCAGGCTCACGCAGCTGCCGTTGTGCAGTTCGACCACAATTTCCAGCCCCAATGTGCCCAAAACGCCGATAACAAGATTTTATTGAATACCGTGGTATGTTTTCTGAACGGCTTTGTAGCTTTCGAGCGTCCCGATATCATATCGTCTTCCCGGCATTTCCATTGCATGAATTTCTGCTTTTTTACACAGCCATGCCACATAGCTTCCGGGCGCATCGGTTCCGCAACCATCCTCTATGGCAGAACGAATGCCGGAAATATCCGCTTTTTTGTAGAAGTAAAAAGGCGGACAGCACCAGTTGGATTTGGGATTGGCAGGCTTCTCTTCCATTTGGAGTACCTTGTCTCCATCCAGCTCCAGAACACCGCTTTTGGAAAGCCTTTTTGTGTCGGGTTCAAAATACCGCATCACACAGCTGGTGTTTTTCTCTTTTGCATAATCTATAAATGTGTTTAACGAAAAATCTAAAACATTATCTCCTGCAATAACCAACGCATCGTCTGAAAGATGCAAGGTATCTATGGCGAACTGAATATCCATCACTGCACCGAGACGGGTCTCGTTCGTTTCCGTACCGTCATCGACTACGGTGATTTTGCAGGGTTTCGTGTTTGCCCATTCCTGAAAGTGATGCAGAAATTTATGGTTGGATATCACGATGAATTCCGAGATACTGCCGCCGGAGACAAGGTCATCCAACAGATGATCCAGAATGGTTTTCTCGCCCACCTGAAGTAAAGGCTTGGGGAAATGCTCTGTTAAGGGATACAGTCTTGTGGCATATCCTGCCGCAAGTATGATACAAACCATGGTATCGTCTCCTTTTATAATGTTACGCCGTCTGCGCTCTCGCAAAAATGAACGGAAAATTTATCACGCAAGTCGGGGAATTGCTGCAGATATTCTTTGGTAACGTGTTCCCGGATGCTGTCAGCAAAAGCCGGGTCGATTAACGCCATACAGCAGCCTTTAAAGCCTGCGCCGGAAAATCTTCCGCCATAGATGCCGTCTGTTTTCAGCATGATGTCATACAGTGCTTTCAGCTCCGGCGACCCGGTTTCCCATTGGTAGATAGAGCTGTGTCCGCTTTCAAAGGAAAAAGCGCCGTAGGCGCCAAGGTTTCCTTTGCGCCATGCTTCTGCGGCTTTTTCTACCCGCGCCATTTCGCTGTACCAATGCTCGGCACGCATCCGCCATGTATCGGGAAGCTTGTGTTTATAGGTCTCAAACACCTCACAGGGTACATCGCGCAGGTATGTTTCTTCGTATTTTCCGTATTCCATGCCGGAATAGGCTTTTAAGGCATATGCCGCACTTCTGCATTCGTCCACGCGCATATTGTATTTGGAAGATGTAAGTGCGCGTTCCACACCGGAGAAGAAAATAGCAATCCGGTAAGGCTTCATGTCCGGATGCTCCGGAATCAGTTCAAAGGAGTCATCCAATGTGTCCAGATATAATAAGTGATTCTTTTTGGAAAAAACCTCGCAGGATTGGTCTAATTTCCCGCAGGAAACACCGACATATTTATTCTCTGTGGCAAGGGCGGTTTCAATCAGATCCCGTTCGGAAAGCGTGATGTGATTTACCTTGCACAAGGCAGAAAGAAAGGCAATTGTAACTGCGGCAGAAGATGACAGACCTCCGATGGGAAGATCTCCCTCTATCACTCCGGAAAGACCGATTTCCAGAGGATGCTTTTTAGACAACATATAGGCCGCGCCGCGCAGATAATCTGCCCAGTCGTTTTGTTTGGTCCGGGGAACGCTTGCTACATGAAACTGCGCCCTTTTCTCAAACTGCATGGAAACAAATTCTATGACGCCGTTTTGCTTTGCACCATATGCAATATGCACGCCTTTATCGATTGCAAGTCCTGTAATTTTGCCGTGCTGATGGTCCGTATGCGCACCGACAGGGCAAATACGATAGGGACAAAAAGCTACATCTAACGGTTCTTTCCCGTAAATGCTTTCATATCTTTCTACACAGTTCATGGCGAAGCTCCTTTTTCAAAATCATTACTTCTATTTTACCACAATGAAAAGAAAAATTCAATGTGAATTTTGTTTGCAATTATAGCGGAACATTTAAAATATGTTTGCGAAGGCAAGGTCGCCAATCCGGTAGCCTGCCATTCTGGGATAGTCATCCATAATAAAATCGTAGATAACTTCTTTTCCGTCAATCAGCCATCTCTGCGGCTGGTTGTTATACATCCAGTCTAAAGGCTCTGCCGTTTCTTTCTGCACCGAATTTATCTTAAATGCTTCTTTCAGGTCCTCAAAAATTTCGGGCGTGATGGCAGAGGGTTGCATGGAAACGAAAAGCGGAGAACCGCTTCTTGCTAAAAGATCGAGCCATTGGCGGTTTAATTTCCACGGAATCTTATCGCCCAAAAGCCCCACGCAATCGGCATCCACTTTATAAAAGGTGTCGTTCTGACACATTCTGAAAGCTAAAGTATTTATGCCGTTTGTACGGGTAACGGACCAGAGTAATCCGCTGGTGTCATTTCCGATACGGTTGATTTCAGCAAGTCCTGCGCAAAGGTGACTTACGGTGTTGCAGGCGATGATATACATATCTCCTGCGGTTTCTTTGATTAAACGGTATAGGTCAAGCGTGATTTCCGCACCGGTCTTTTTCCTGTCGTAGAAGGACCAGCCGATGTGACTGGTAATGCTGGCGTTCAGTTCATATCCAAAACTGCCAAAGAGATCGTAGGTGGTATAGTCGTGCTTGAGAAGCTCAAAACCCCAGTCTTTCATCCTTTGAATATCTGCGCGAATCAGCTTCTGCACCTCGGGGTGAGAGGGGTCTAAAAACCGTTGCTCTTCTCTATTGATACACCAGTCGGGATGGGCTTGTTCCACGGAAGAATCGTGGAGTGCTCTGTACCAGATACCGGGACGGATGCCCATTTCCTTAAAACCATCGGCAATTTTTTTCATGTCGCCGTATTTTTCGTTGGGCAGCCAGGGACCGTCGCAGGAATTCACCTGCCAGCCATCGTCAATCACCATAAACGGGCGGTTTTCATTCTCTCCTGCCATGCGGGAAATTAAGCGTGCGTCATCCATAATCTCTTCATAGCTGGATTTGCCATACGCATAATACCAGTTGTTGCTTCCGTAAACCGGCTCCTTCGGGAAAATGGGATTTTCGCACATGACGCGGCAAAATGCTTTCGCCGCATGGAATGCGTTCATGTTTTCGTATGTTTCACAAACGAAGGTGCAGGCAAGTAAGGTTCTTCCGGACAAATCCACGCCTACGCCACCGCAACGCACATCTACCCAGGCAGTTGCACCGGAGGCGTCATATTGAAAGGAAACAAAAGAGGATGCACCGGTTAAAACGCCGCAACCCACGGTTTTGCTCCCGTTGTTTGCAAGAAAATACCAGGGCATAAAGGTTTCACCGTTTAAAGAATGCCACGTCATATCACCGTAGCTTCTCTCCCACTTGTCGCCCAGAACGGAAACGGGCTCATCGGCTTTATAATTCCAACGAACTGCAATGATTTTGGGGCGGCTTTTTTCCGCCGTTACCTTCATCGCCATTTTTCTGCCTGTTATTTCAAAACTTACGGCGGTGTCTATATTGTCTTCGTCGCAGTATATTTTCACATCATCGGGGATTCGTAAAATGTCTATCATGCGTAATCATCCTTTCGGAAAGAGTTTGTATCTTCAGTATAGCATAATTGAGGGTAAAGTGCAATAAAAAACGACGATTCAAATTGAATCGTCGTTTTTGCGTATTTATAAGGATGCCTTATTCACGTGTGCTGCGCAACAGGAAAAGCAAATCTTTTAAATCATGAACCGTGATTTCATGGTTTTGATATATGCTGTGGGAGATTTATGTTCGTATTGTTTGAAAATTCTGCTGAAATAGTGTACAGAAGAATAAAATAGAAAAAAGACTATTCCAAAGAATAGTCTTTTTTGGTGACCCGTACGAGAATCGAACTCGTGTTACCGCCGTGAAAGGGCGGTGTCTTAACCGCTTGACCAACGGGCCATATTCAGTTGTTTGGAAAGTTTGGTAGCGGCAGGTGGACTTGAACCACCGACCTATCGGGTATGAACCGATTGCTCTAGCCAGCTGAGCCATGCCGCCACACATACCGTAAACCAACAAGAGATATTTTACACTATAAAAATAGATTTGTCAACCCTTTTTTTTATTTTTTTCAATTTTTTTTGATTTATGTGAAAAATAAACGAGAAAAATATGGCTATTCAAGAGAAAAACAAGGCGAAAACAACAAAGAATTGCCTTCGCCTTTTCCTATTTCCTTAGATTTCAGGGATTTCTACCTTGATTTCTTCTTTCAGTTCAGCCGATTTTTTAATACCGGACAGAATTGCCTGGTTGATGATAATCTGGCTGGTGGGGACGGGAGCTTCGCCGCCGTCTCTGACTGCGTCTAAGAAGGAACGAACCTTCTGCTCTACGCAGTCCACATTGCTCTGGGGAATCGGGATTTCCGTCACGGTTTGCTCGCCTGCCAGCTCGTGGTAGATTTTGAGTGAACCGTTGATTCTGCCGTTCCAGCAATCGGTGGAAGGAATGCGGAGACCGCCTTCCGTACCTAAAACCAGGGTATCTCCGGGCGTGTCGATGTTAATTGCCCAGGAAATACGGAAGTCGATAATTAAATCATCTTCCATACGGATGAACGCCGCACCGAAATCATCAACCTCAAACTTTTTGGCAACCTCGGGACAACCGCGGCTCTCATATGTTTTGGGGTTTGTGCTGAAGTAGTTGGAGGTGTAACCGGTGATGGTTAAGGGCTTGGGATAGCCTAAAGCATTAAGGAGCATATCTAAAGAATAGCAGCCGATGTCGCCCAGTGCACCGATACCGCCTGTTGCATCTTCAATAAAGGTTGTTTTGATGGAAGATGCCGGAATACCGCGCCGTCTGCCGCCACCGGTCTGGATATAATAAATTTTACCCAAAACGCCGGACTGGATGATTTTCTTTACCAGCTGCATGCTGGGGTCAAAACGAGGCTGGAAACCGATGGAAACAATTTTGCCGCTTTCCTTTTCAGCTTTCATGATTTCAAGGCCTTCTTCCAGCTCCACGCACATGGGCTTTTCCAAAAGCACGTTCACGCCTTTTTTCAGGGCATAAACCGTACAGGGCATGTGCTGACGGTTATATGTACAAATGCTGACAGCATCCAGCTTGAGGCTTTCATCGTCTAACATTTCTTTGTGGTCTTTGTAGTCGCATTTCACATCGGTGAGACCGAACTCTTCAAAAAATGCTTTTGCTTTTCCGGGAACCAAGTCTGCGCCGGCAACGATTTCCACATCGTCAAACTTCACATACTGACGCATATGAGAATGGGCGATGCCGCCTGTTCCGATGATACCAACTCTTAATTTGCGGTTTTCCATGATGTATTCTCCTTTTTAAACATGTGTCCATGCGCAAAAACGCATGGACATAAAATGTAATCAGATTTTCAGTAAATATTCAGCAGAAACGCGTGCCATTTCCAGCTGATCGCCAAGACCTTCGTCTTCATAGATGTATTCCACGGTGCCGGTTGCAGAGGTAATGTCAATCAGCTTTCTGAAATCGATGATACCTGCGCCTGCGCGTGCATCTTCCTTGTTTTCCACAGATTCCATCTGTTTTAAATGGATGGTGGGCATTCTGTATGCGTATTTTTTCACATATTCATAGGGATCTACGTCTGCGCGCTGAACATGGAACACGTCCAGCTGTGCTTTTACGTATTCGGGGTTGGTGATTTCAAAGAAATAATCCAAAGCCACCTTGCCTTTTACGGTGAGCCACAGCTCGGGAGCGTGGTTGTGATAGCTTAAGGTCATGCCGTTTGCCGCCATCTTTTCACCTGCTTTGTTTAAAACCTCTGCGGTTTTCTCAATCTGGGAAAGTGTACCGAAGGGGGCAGAAGGGCAAGCGATATATTTTGCGCCCAAGTATCCCATATATTCCATTTCAGCATCCAATTCATCCTTTAAAATCGGATAGCCTGTGTGGGAGCTGATGGCTTTTAAACCTGCGTTGTCCAGGTATGTTTTCATGTCTTTTGCAGAAACATCGCCGCGGCCGGCAAATTCTACACCGGTGTAACCCATTTTTGCGACTTCTTCCAGCACTCTTTCAAAGCCCAGTTCGTTGACTGCGTCTCTGATGGAATAAAGCTGCAGAGAAATTTCTTTCATAATTTGCGTCCTCCTTGTGTGTGTTCTTTTTTATTTTTATTATACTACATTAGGTGAAAAAGTCAAGGAAATCCGGGGAATTTTTTGTTTTTTTCTCTGCAATTTGGTATTTACAAACGAAGTAGAATTTGCTATAATATAAAGATATCATATATTAGAATGAAGAGATGATTATTTGTGTATAGCATTGTAAGAAAGAAGCAACTGAACGAAACGGTGATGCTGATGGAAATTTTGGCGCCGCAGGTGGCAAAAAAGGCAGAACCGGGTCAATTTATTATTTTAAGAGCGACGGAGGACGGGGAACGGATTCCGCTCACCGTGGCAGATTATGACAGAGAAAAAGGCACCGTTACGATTATTTTCCAGATTGTGGGTGCAACCACAAAGGTTTTGAGCACGCTGAATGAGGGCGATTCTTTGGCGGACTTTGTTGGCCCTCTGGGTCGTGCAACCAAAACAGAAGGCCTGAAAAAGGTTGCTGTTGTGGGTGGTGGCGTTGGTTGCGCCATTGCTTATCCCGTGGCAAAAAAGCTGCACGGTCAAGGCTGTGAGGTGCACGCAATCGTGGGTTTCCGTAATCGGGACCTGGTGATTTTGGAAGACGAATTCCGTGCGGCAAGCGATAAGCTGGTTATGATGTCCGATGACGGAAGCGTCGGCGAAAAGGGCCTGGTAACAGATGCATTAAAGCGGCTGATTGAAAGCGGCGAGCAATATGATGAAGTGATTGCCATCGGTCCTTTGATTATGATGAAATTTGTGTCGAAGCTGACAAAGGAATACAACATTCCCACCGTTGTCAGCATGAACCCCATTATGATAGACGGAACGGGTATGTGCGGCGGTTGCCGACTTTCCGTAGGCGGCGAAATGAAGTTTGCCTGCGTAGACGGCCCGGAGTTTGACGGTCATCAGGTGGATTTTGATGAGGCAATGGACCGCGCCTCCATGTATAAGGATTTCGAACGCCATGCGTATGAAAAAACCTGCAATTTGTTTCAGAGGGAGGTAGAGTAAGATGCCCAATATGTCTCCTGTGAAAAACGAGATGCCATCCCAGGCACCGGACGTGAGAAACAAAAATTTTGATGAAGTGGCATTGGGCTACGCGCCCGAAACTGCCATAGAAGAAGCCAAGCGGTGCTTAAACTGTAAGCATAAGCCCTGCGTGGGCGGATGCCCCGTGAAAATTCATATTCCTGCCTTTATTGAAAAAATGGCGGAGGGTGATTTTGAGGGTGCGTATCAAATTATTTCCGAAGCAAGCTCCTTGCCTGCCGTGTGCGGCAGAGTTTGCCCCCAGGAAAATCAGTGCGAGAAATACTGTGTCCGCGGTATCAAGGGCGAGCCGGTTGCCATCGGTCGCTTAGAACGGTTTGCGGCAGATTATCATAACGCACGTGTTACCGGAAAACCACAGAAGCCGGAATCAAACGGGCACCGCGTTGCCGTTGTGGGCTCCGGTCCTGCAGGTCTTGCCTGTGCCGGCGATTTGGCAAAAAAAGGCTACGAGGTAACGGTGTTTGAAGCGCTGCATTTAGCAGGCGGCGTTCTGGTGTACGGAATTCCTGAATTCCGTTTGCCCAAAGCCATCGTGCAGAAGGAAATTGACACCCTAAAAGAATTGGGCGTGAGCATCGAAACAAACGTAGTCATCGGAAGAACCGTTTCTATTGACGAGCTGTTTGAAGATGGCTTTGAAGCTGTATTTATCGGAACGGGAGCCGGTCTTCCCAAGTTCATGGGGATTCCGGGCGAAAACCTTAAGGGCGTATATTCTGCCAACGAGTTTTTAACCCGTATCAACCTGATGAAAGCATATCAAGACGAAAGAACCACACCCATTATGCATGCAAAGCGCGTTGCGGTTGTGGGCGGCGGAAATGTTGCCATGGACGCGGCGAGATGCGCAAAACGATTGGGTGCGGAGGAAGTTTATATTGTATACCGCAGATCTTTGGAGGAACTTCCGGCAAGAAAAGAAGAGGTGGAGCATGCCATGGAAGAGGGCATCATCTTTAAGCTTCTGTGCAATCCTGTGGGGATCCTGCCGGACGAAACCCGTTTTGTGAGCGGTATGAAATGCGTGGAAATGGAGCTGGGTGAGCCGGACGCTTCCGGCAGACGCAGACCGGTCGTGAAAGAAAACTCCGAATTCGTGCTGGATGTGGACGCGGTGGTTATGTCCATCGGCACATCTCCCAATCCTCTGATTAAAGATACAACCGAGGGATTGGATGTGAAAGCCTGGGGCGGTATTGTTGCAGAAGAAGAAACGGGAAAAACCTCAAGAGAAGGCGTGTTTGCCGGCGGTGATGCTGTCACCGGTGCCGCAACGGTGATTTTAGCCATGGGAGCCGGAAAAGATGCGGCAAAGGCAATGGATGCCTATATCAAATCCAAGGAATAAAGGGTGAAGAATATGTGGAAATGTGTAAAATGCGGGACGCTGAACCGGGAAGAAACCTGCTCTGCTTGTGGTGCACACTGGACAACAGGGCAAATGCTGGAGCAGAATCCTGAGCAGGAAACATACAATCAGCAGGGTGCTTATCCGGAAACACCGTATGTGTATCAGGAAAACGGATACGGAGCGCCGGACGACCGCAGAACAAAAGAACAGAATAATAACGGATTGATCATCACGATAGTGATTTGTGTCACGGTGATTGTTGCCTTGCTTTTGGGAATTGGTGCATATATTTTCGTGCAGGATGATGATGTGATATACGGAGATGAAACCGTTCAGACAACATACGTGCCGGCAGAAAAGACAGAAGTGCCTGAGCCGACAGCGGAAGCAACTGTGGAACCTAAACCGGTACCGACGACGGTTCCGACCCCTGCGCCGACCCCTGCTCCGAAGCATAACGGTGCCGCAAAACGACAGGCGTTTCTGGGACGTGCTGATGAAATAGAAGCATATGCAAAAACCGCAGGTGCAGAGGCAATGACGCAGATGGATATCAACAGAGTATCCGGAGAGATATACAGTCGCTGGGATGCCTTGCTTAATGACGTGTATCAGTATTTAAAGAGTGTTCTTCCTGCCGGGGAATTTGAGTCTTTGAGAAAAGACGAGTTGGCGTGGATTAAAAGAAAAGAAGCGGCCGTAGCAAAAGAGGGCGAAGCCTGGGGTACCGGCAGCGGCAGACCTATGGCGGAAAACGGAGTCGCAACAGAATATACCCGCGAAAGATGCTATGAGTTAATCAATATGATTCCATAAAAGAAAGGCGGAAAACAAATGGCAAATAATGTGATAAAAGGCTGCGGATTTCACCATGTGGCGCTGCAGACCTCTGATTTTGAAAAATCCTTGAAATTTTATACAGAAGGCTTAGGCTTTCAGCTGAGAACCCGTTGGGTGGCAGGCTCCGGCAAGCAGATTGCGCTGGTAGATTTAGGCGACAGAAACTACTTTGAACTGTTTTCCGACGGTGAAAAAACAGATGCCAAAGCAGGAAATGCAGGAAGCTACTTCCATCTGGCTCTGCGCGTGGATGATACCCGTGCGGCGTTTGCCCGTGCAGTGGAATGCGGTGCAGAACCGCTGATTGAGCCCAAGGACGTGGAGCTGGGCGAAGGCGAGGTTGTTCATGCGTCCTTATCCTTCGTGAAGGGTCCTGACGGCGAAGAAGTGGAATTTTTTGAAGAACACTAAAAAAATAGTTGAATTGTTCACCAAAATGTGATACAATATATATACGGAAGTATTTTGCTTCCGCTTTGTCGCGCAGAATGAAGCGGCAAACCCTCATATTGCGTTCGACGCGAAAGCGTTGTCGGCCGGGACCCGCACAACTTGAGCCCGTGAACCTCGTCAGGTGGGGAACCAAGCAGCGATAAGCGATGTCTTGAGTGTGATGCGGACCTTCCCGGTGTGAACGCAAACAGCAAAACAAAAGAAGTGTATAAACACACAAAGCGGCAGCTTTGTGCAAGGGAAACCGCGCAAGATTTTGCCGCGGCTTTTTTTCAATTTATTTTAGATTCTATCCGGAGGTGAGTCCGTGGCATATCAGGCCATATACCGCCGTTGGCGTCCTACTGTGTTTGACGACGTTATCGGTCAGGAGCATATAACCAAAACTCTGAAAAATCAGATTATGAACGATTCCACGGCGCACGCCTATCTGTTTTGCGGCACCCGCGGAACGGGTAAAACCTCCACGGCGAAAATTTTAGCCAGAGCGGTGAACTGTTTAAACCCGAAAGACGGAAACCCCTGCAATGAGTGTGATGTCTGCAAAGGACTTTTGGATGAATCCATTTTAGACGTTACCGAATTGGACGGTGCTTCCCGGAACAAGGTGGAAAACATCCGTGAAATTATTGATGATGTGATTTTCCTGCCCACCGTGGCGCGGAAAAAGGTCTATATCATCGACGAGGTGCATATGGTAACCGACAGCGCCTTTAACGCGCTTCTAAAAACGTTGGAGGACCCGCCGGCGCATGTGATGTTTATTCTGGCAACCACGGAGCTGAACAAGGTGCCGATCACGGTACTGTCCCGTTGTCAGCAGTTCGAGTTCCGTAGAATCACCAACCAGGATTTAGCATCCCGAATGGCAGCCATTTTGGAGGCAGACGGCATTGAGGCAGAGGCTGATGCACTTTCTCTGGTGGCAGAGCTGGGCGACGGCTCCATGCGTGACTCCTTGAGCATTCTGGACAAATGCATCGGTGCGGCAGATGGCGCGCTGACCTATGCGGACGTGGTGAAAATTATCGGTATTGCCGATAACGAAGCCATGCACGATCTGGCATTGGATGTTGCGACGGGGGACACAAAAGGCGCACTTGAGAAATTGGATGAGGTTATTGAAAAAGGCAAGGAGCTTGGCTTGTTTGCAGAGCGCTTTATCAAATATTTAAGAGATATTTTAGTGGTGCAGGCAACGGGAAACAGCGATGCGTTTTTAAATACCTCGGCAGAAAACAAAGAAAAAATTGAGGAATTGACGGAAAAGTTCTCGAAAGAGCGGCTGATTCGTTCCATAGATTTAATATGCAGTGCTTATAATCAGGCAAAATATTCCGGTTTTTCCCGGACGCTTTACGAAATGGCATTGGTAAAAATGTGTGAACCGGACCTGCAGGACACGGCAGAGGCGTTGAAAGACCGTATCTGCGTTTTGGAGGATAAGGTGAAAAACGGCGTGGCATTAAAAGCGCCGGAAGAAAAAGCTGACGGAACCGACGCACCACCCTGGGATGAGCCGAAACCGGCAAAACCGGCGGCAAAGCCTGCTGAAAAGCTTGCCCCAAAACCGCAGGAGGCGGCACCGAAGGCTGCGAGTGGCGATGCGGCAGCGCGCTGGCCGGAAATTGTCAGCTATGTTAAGTCTCATGGCGGCATGCCGATATACCCTCATCTGGCATTGGTAAAGGCAAAGCTTTCCGGCGGAAAGTTCTGCGTTGTGTTCGGGGATAACGCATTGGTCTCCAAAACCGTTATCGACAAACCTGCCACGAAGAACTTAATCCGTGAGGCGGTCAAAGCAGTTACGGGTGAGGACCTTGAGGTTGCCTGCGTAACGGCAAAGGAAATCGGCGACGATAGCGACGATCCCTTAAAAAAGCTGGAAGAGCTCAGCAAAACCAATCCGGCAATTCAATTTATCTAAAACATGAAAAATTATTGTAAAATATTTGGAGGAAACAAAACATGGCACAGGGAAATAAATTCACAGGTGGCGGAAATCACAAGATGAACACCGTTATCAAACAGGCACAGATGATGCAGGAAGAAATGAACCGCGTACAGAGTGAGCTGGAAGAAAAGGTTGTTGAAACCACCGCAGGCGGCGGGAAAGTGAAAGTAGAAATGAAAGGTACCAAGGAAATCGTTTCCTTGAAAATCGATCCTGAAATCGTAGATCCCGATGATACAGAAATGCTGGAGGATTTAGTTACTGTTGCGGTAAACGATGCTATCCGTCAGGTGGAAGAAATGATGGAAGAAGGCATGAGCTCTATCACAGGCGGTCTCAATATCCCCGGATTATTCTAATTCCCGTTGGCTTTTATATCAGAAAGCAGGTGAGGCTTTATGCTGAAAGTTCTGTTCCTTTCCATTCCGACAGGCGGCGGTCACCATCAGGCGGCTCGCGCTATGGAACGGTATTTTGAGGGGCGGGAAGATGTGGAATGCAGAATGCTGGATATGGCGGAAAATGTAAACACTGCTTTGGCTGACGCCGTGTCAAAAGGATATATTCTGACCACATCAGTCACTCCCAAACTGTTTGGCACCATATATGACCTTCTGGACGCGCGGGAAAACCCGTCCACGGAAGCGTCTCGCACCATCAGAGTGTTAATGTCGGCCTTTCGCAAAAAGCTGTGTGCTTATATCGATGCATTCCGACCGGATGTGATTGTCAGCACGCATCCTTTTTGCACCATCACATTAAACCGTGCGGCAAAACGGCATCCCATTTCGGCGAAACTCATATCTATCGTAACAGACTTCACGATTCATCCCTTCTGGGAGCAGGCGCGGTCGGACTATTATGTAACGGCTTCGGAGCTTTTGTCGTATCAGGCGCTGAAAAAATGGAGTACCGTGGAGCAGGTTCTGCCAATAGGGATTCCGGTGGACCCGAAATTTGCGAACAAAATGCCCAAAGAGGAAGCCAGAAAAGCGCTGGGCGCAGAAAATAAATTTACGGTTCTCATTATGATGGGTTCCATGGGATACGGCACCAGCACGGCAGAGGTTTTAAGAACGCTGGACCGCATGGACGAGGATTTTCAGATTCTGGTGGTTTGCGGCAGTAACAAAAAAATGAAATCCCGTCTGGACAGAATGAAATTTACCAAAGAAGTGAAAACCTTTGGATTTGTGAATAATGTGGATGTATTTATGGACGCCTGCGATTGTATTATCACCAAACCGGGCGGTTTATCCACCTCCGAGGCACTGGCAAAACGGGTTCCCATCCTGATGCTGGACCCCATTCCCGGTCAGGAGGACAGAAACAAAGAGTTTTTACTGAATAACGGTATCGCGCTTTATATCAGCGACACCTTTGGCGTGGATGAGGCTGTGTATCAGCTGATTCACTATCCCTTTAAGGCAGAGCAGATGATTGCCAATATGGCACACTTTGCAAAGCCTAACGCTGCAAGAGATTTAGGCGAATTTATCCTGTCGATTCATACAAAGAAAACGGCAGATGAAAATAAATCATCCGTTTCATCATGAAACGAAACCAATTATAAGGAGGAATTGCTATGAAACTCGTATTCGCAATTGTTAGTAATGACGACGGCAACACCGTAATGAGAGAATTGAACAAGGAAGGCTTCTCCGTTACAAAGATGGCCTCCACCGGCGGTTTTCTGCGTGCCGGTAACACCACGCTTTTAGTTGGTACAGAAGAAGAAAAAGTGCAGAAGGTAATTGAAGTAATTGCCAAATTCAGCGCAAAGAGAAAACAGGTTGTATTCTCTCCCGAACCCTATATCGGCGGCGCAACAGGTTACACATCCTTCCCTGCAGAAATCGAAGTGGGCGGCGCAACCGTATTTGTGGTTGACGTAGAACGTTTCGAAAAAATCTGATGGGATTTGACGAAATTGTCGGAAATGAACCGGCAAAAATGATTTTAAAGCGCGCAATCGAAAAAGATCGCGTGTCGAATGCCTATGTATTTGAAGGCATCGCAGGTATCGGCAAAAAGCTCGCGGCGGACATTTTCGCCCGCGGGCTTGTCTGCGAAAATCGGGAGCAGGCACCCTGCGGCATTTGCTCTGCTTGCCGGAAAGCGATTGCCAAAGGGCATCCGGATATTATTTATCTGGAAAAAGAAAAAGATAAAAAGTCTATCGGCGTAGAAGAAGTGCGTTCTCAGATACTGAGCGAGGTTTACATGAAACCGTATCTGTCGCCCTATCGCGTGTTTATTATTGGAGAGGGTGACATTTTGTCTGTCGGAGCGCAGAATGCTCTTTTGAAAATTTTGGAAGAGCCTCCGCCGTATGCAACCTTTGTCATCTGCGTTACCTCGCAGGAAAAACTTTTGGATACCGTTTTGTCCAGAAGCTGTACGGTAGCGTTTTTTCCGTTGTCCTTTGCCGAAATCACATCGTACCTGGAAAAGGATTTTGCTTTAGACGACAGAACCAGGCTCTTTGCCCGTCTGTCGCAGGGTAGCATCGGAAAGGCTACGGAGCTTCTTTCGGACGAGGATGCAGAAAGACTGTATGAGGACAGTGTGGCGGCACTACTCCGGCTGAAAAAGGACGCGTCCAATGTTCGCGAGGTGGCAGACTTTCTCACCGCCGAAAAAGAAAGAATTTCTGAAGTGACCGATTTCTTCCAGACTTTTTTGCGGGATTGTATTTTTATCAAATCCGGCATGGGAGAACAGGTTGTTTATGAAAATAAAAAAACAGAAATGTTTCTGTTTTGCGAAACCGTCAGCAAAAAAGCTCTGATTCAGGCGTTTGACCGTCTTACGGAGTTTCGGCTGCGGCTGAAGCAGAATATAAATTACAACGCATCCGTTGCAGAAACCGTGATGTGTATTTGGGAGGATTTCCATGGTTAAAGTTGTGGGCATCAGATTTAAGCCCGTTGGGAAAATATACTATTTCAATCCGGATGGCACCGAGCTTTCGGTGGGAGACGGCGTAATTGTTGAAACCACCCGTGGCGTGGAATACGGCACCGTTGTGCTTTCGGAAAAGGAAATAGACGAAGAAAAATTCAATATGCCGATCAAAAGCATCTTAAGAAAGGCAACCGAGGACGATAAAAAGCAGGTAGAGGAAAACAAAATCCGTACCAAAGAGGCACGGGATATCTGCCTGGAAAAAATCGCGGCGAACGGCCTTGAGATGAACCTGGTGGACGTGGAATATACCTTCGACAGAAGCAAAATTCTGTTTTATTTCACCGCAGACGGCAGAGTGGACTTCCGTCAGCTGGTAAAAGATCTGGCGGCGGTGTTCAGAACCCGTATTGAGCTTCGGCAGATTAGTGTTCGCGATGAAGCAAAGCTTTTAGGTGGCTTGGGTATTTGCGGAAGACCATTATGCTGCTCGCAGTTCTTAGGCGATTTTGAACCGGTTTCCATCAAAATGGCAAAGGAACAATCGCTTTCCTTAAATCCCACCAAAATCTCCGGCACCTGCGGAAGACTGATGTGCTGCTTAAAATATGAGCAGGAGGCGTATGAAGCCCTTCTTAAGACCACGCCCAACGCCGGCGCCATTGTGGACACGCCGATGGGACGGGGAACGGTTATCAGCGCAAGGCTTCTACGCGGTATGGTTCAGGTAAAGATGGACTCCGAGGACGCCGTAGTGCATGAGTTCAAGGTAGACGATATCGTGATTATTAAAAACACATCACGTTCACATAACAAAAATGAAGAGGGTGAAAAGGTAGATATCCGAACCCTCAAGGAACTGGAAAAAGATTAAGATTTCACATAACAGGAGGCAGTAAAATGGCAACAGCGGTAACAGAAAGAGATATACTCATATATCGTGAAAAACCCTTGATTCGTGACGGTAACGTGCTGTACTACGGAGATTTCAAGGAAAACTTCATCACCAGATTTACGATTTTAGAGTCTGAAAAGGTGAATGATTTAGACATGGCAAAGAAAATCACCATCGAGCTTTTAGAAAAGCACGGCGAAGATATCAAAACAGCGAAGCTGACTAAAAAAGCAGAGCGAACCAGCATGTGGGCGGCTTTGGATATCGGCGTATATTGGCTGGAAGATATCCTTGAGATGGAAAAAGAATTCTTAAAGGCAGCACAGAAATAAGAAACCATACAAAAAGAAGGCGAAGCAGAATGCTTCGCCTTCTTTGTTTGTTTTTGTTAAAAAATAAAGTGAACCCCAAAGATTGGAGACGAGTTTTTAAATCATCAGATTTTGTCGGGATATCGCTCCGCCGTGATGATGCCGTCATTTATGTGTAGCTTGCAGATTCTTGCGGTTCTGGCCTCGTGGTAGCCATCCTTTAAATCGCCCCAATCTCTGCCGTGGTAGATAGCATAGTAGGTATCGTCAAGCTTTAAAACGCTGTGATGCCCTGTGCCCTCCTCAAAATCGTTTTTGATGAGAACAGGAGCAAAGGCACCGTTTTCAGTATATTTTTCAAATTCCACTTTGGTTAAGTCTGCCTCATCCGACTTGGCTCTGGCGTAGCCGATGTGATAAGTGTCGTCCTGATAACAGCCTGCGCTGTACATCACATATTGCCACTCCCCTTCTTTCAGCCAAAAGGGGCCTTCTACTGTGTACCATAAATCGTCACCGTGGCATTGTGGTGTGAAAAGCTCCTCGGGGAAATCGGGCAGAATCACTTCTTTCGGCTGATATGCCGGTGTGTATGGGTCTATGAGTTTATCCACAAATACACGAGTGCCTTTTTTCTCTACTGCCGTATTGTCTTCGGCATACCACAAAAATAAACCGGCTTCTGTTTCCACCACATGAGAGTCGATGGAAAAACGGTCGAACAGGCATTTTTCTTCAGTAAACGGACCTTCCGGAGAGGCTGCTTTTGCTACATGCAAAAACTGAAACGCGTTTTCCCTGGCGCAGGAAACATACATATAATACATATCCTGAACTTTAATCACGGACGGAGCCCAGAAATCGGCGCCATCTGCAAAATCCGTAACCACGCCGATAAACTGCCACTCGCCGAAGATGTCTTCGGTTTTGTAGCATTCCACGCCTTCGTTTGCCGTGGCATAAATATAAAAGGTATCACCGTCGC
The DNA here is from genome assembly GCA_017396465.1 of Clostridia bacterium. Taxonomy (GTDB): domain Bacteria; phylum Bacillota; class Clostridia; order UBA1381; family UBA9506; genus Congzhengia. The sequence goes on from JAFQLU010000077.1 coordinate 18,131, forward strand.
GGAAAATAAACGGGTCGGGCTGGGATTTTCCCTGTATGTCAAATGTCAGTTTCATATGAAAACACTCCTTTATGTTTATTATATAAGATTTATCTTTTTTTTGCAAGAAGGAATTGTTTTGTGTGGTAATATGTGATACAATAAAACCGGAAATTATAGCAAATGAGGGACGGATAATGGGAAGAATATTTTCATCGGCAGATGCAAAAAAACTGGCAAAACAGTATGCACAAAGAAAAAATCAACTGCAACAGGCGGTGCGTCTTTCGGAATCTATGAAAGAAAGCATTCGCATAACAGCAACAAATCTTCGGGAGCAGGTTGCGATATCTCTTTTGAAAGAAATTCCTGTGGAGGAAATTAACCGGGATAAAAAAGGATTCAAAATAAAGCTTTTGGAGGAACGAGGATACAAAACTGTATATGATCTGCACAAAGCATCGGTACACAGTATTTCTGCTATCCACGGAATCGGCGAAGAAACCGCAAGAAAAATCAAAAATGAAGTCGCAGTTATTGTGAAACGCAGCAGCGCAAACGTGAAAATCCAATTGTCGGCAGACAACAAAAGCCGGGAAGCAACCGCTTTGGTATCGGCACTTTACGCATACAGAACAAAAACAGATGCTGTAGAATTTTGCCGTAGGTTCCTGGAACAGAATAACGAAGCATTAACGATGGCACTTCGGGATATTCAACCGGGAACAGGCGGATTGAAATGGCTGTTTGCGTCCGGTGAAAAGAAAGTGCGCTGCGAGCAGGCATATTCTTATCTGCAGGGGATGGAACTTTATGCTGCAGAGTGTGATGAATATCTGAAAATCCTTACGAGAGGGACAAACAGTGCGGATGCCTGGAAAGATTTTGTGGCAAATACCGCAGAGTATATCACTCTCCTGGAACTGTTACTTCCTGATATGGTAGGTTCGGAGAATACGGTATTCGGCTTGCCGGACGACCTGGCAGAAGAGTTGCAGGAGGAAGCGCTTCTTACAGACGGACTGAAATGTACCCTGAGAAAATATCAGGAGTGGGGCGTGAAATATATTCTCCATCAGAAACGGGTTCTTTTGGGGGATGAAATGGGTCTGGGTAAAACTGTTCAGGCGATTGCTACCATGGTTTCTCTAAAAAATGCAGGTGCCACGCATTTTATGGTGGTCTGCCCTGCAAGTGTTGTAATAAACTGGTGCCGCGAGGTGGAAAAGCATAGCATTTTAAAGGCATTTAAAATACATGGTTCTCAAAGGGAAGAGGTGTTGAAGGAATGGCAGGAGCAAGGCGGCGTTGGTGTCACTACTTATGAAACCTTGGGAATTGTAGATTTTGCATCGTTTCCTTTTTCGCTCCTGATTGTGGATGAAGCGCATTATATCAAAAACCCGGAGGCGCAACGTACGGAAAATACCGCGCGACTGTCCCTGAACACCGATCGGATTCTGTTTATGACAGGTACTGCTCTGGAAAATAAAGTAGATGAAATGATTTCTCTTGTGGAAATTTTAAAACCGGAGGTCGCAAAGGAATTGAAGAAGATTGCGTTTCTGTCTTCTGCGCCTGAGTTCCGCGAAAAAATTGCTCCTGTGTATTACAGAAGAAAACGGGAAGATGTTTTAACGGAGCTTCCCGATCTGATTGAAAAACGGAAGTGGTGTACCCTCACGCCGCAGGAAGAAGCGGTTTATGAGGAGGCTGTTATCTCACAACAGTTTGCCAAGGCAAGACAGGTTTCATGGAATGTGGATGATCTGCAATACTCTTCCAAAGCCGGACAGCTGAAAGAAATTGTGGAATGGGCAAAGGAGGATGGCAGAAAGGTTGTTGTGTTCTCTTTCTTCTTAAAAACCATTGAAAGTGTTATCAAATGTCTGGGTAATGTGTGTATGGAACCGATAAACGGTTCGGTTCTTCCTGCGAAGCGGCAGGAAATTATTGATACATTTGAGAAAGCACCTGCGGGTGCCGTGCTTCCGGCGCAGATTCAGGCAGGCGGTACAGGACTTAATATCCAATCAGCAAGTGTAGTGGTGTTGTGCGAGCCGCAGTTTAAGCCGTCTATTGAGAATCAGGCAATTTCCCGGGCATACCGTATGGGACAGGCAAGAAATGTGCTGGTATATCGGTTGCTTTGCGAAGATACGGTGGAAGAACGCATCATGCAGCTTTTAGAGAGCAAGCAGGCAATTTTTGATACTTTTGCAGATGATTCCGTTGCTGCTGAGCGGGATGCGTATGAAATTGATCAAAACAGCTTTGGCGAAATGCTGAGTGAAGAAGCGGAAAGAATCCGACAGAAAAAGCAGACAGAATAGTTTTGGTGTGAAAATATATGCAACAGATGGATGGAAAATGGTTTTTCAAGTAAAAAAGTAAATATCCAATACGGTGAATAGAATTCGTGATATAAGAAAACCGCAAGGAAAACATTTTGTTTTCCTTGCGGTGCTTTTTTATTAAAGTCCGTTAGGATTATTCTTTACAAAATTCCAGCTGTCGCGGCACATTTCATCGATGCCGAATTTTGCTTCCCAGCCTAAAATTTCTTTTGCTTTAGCAGGGTCAGCGTAGCATTCAGCAATATCGCCGGGACGGCGCGCAACGATTTTGTGGTTTACTTTTACATTGTTTACGCGCTGGAAAGCATCAACCATGTCTAAAACGCTATAGCCTGTGCCTGTGCCTAAATTGTAGGCGTCAACACCTGTGGAGGAAAGCACTTTTTCCACTGCTTTAATGTGTCCCTGTGCCAAATCCACAACATGGATGTAGTCACGCACACCGGTGCCGTCGGGGGTGTTGTAGTCGTTGCCAAATACGCTGAGGCATTCCAGCTTGCCTGCGGCAACCTGCGCGATGTAGGGCATTAAGTTGTTGGGAATACCATTGGGATCTTCTCCGATTAAACCGCTCTTATGTGCACCGATGGGATTGAAGTAACGCAGGAGTGCAATGCTCCATTCGTTGTCGGATACAAAAATGTCTCGCATCATATCTTCAATCATCAGCTTGGTGCTACCGTAAGGATTGGTGGTGTGCAGCTCAAAGTCTTCACGAATCGGCACGGATTTAGGACTGCCGTAAACGGTTGCAGAAGAACTGAACACGATTTTCTTTACGTTGTGCTCCTGCATAACCTGGCACAAAAGAAGTGTGCCGGTGATGTTGTTATGGTAGTAGCGGATTGGCTGTGCCACGGATTCCCCAACTGCCTTAAGACCTGCAAAGTGGATAACAGCATCAATGTCATTTTCTTCAAAAATGGTTTCGATTGCGGCCTTATCCAGAAGGTCTGCTTCGTAGAACTTAAAGTCCTTGCCTGTGATTTTCTTGATTCTGTTTAAGGATTCGGGTTTGGAGTTTACAAAGTTATCCATAACCACGATTTCATAATTGTTTTCTAAAAGCTCAACGCAGGTGTGGCTTCCGATAAAGCCAGCGCCACCGGTTACTAAAATTGCCATTTCTATATAATCCAGCCTTTCTTAAATGATGTCTTTAATAATATATGTAGATGTTCTGGTGGGTATCCACCCATTCTACCTTGCAGTTTAAAGCGGTGGAAACATCGCGCAGAGGAATCAGAGTTGATCCGTTTGTGATAGTCGGAGCAGCGGAAAAATACAACGGCACACCGTTGGCATAATATATTTTGCTGCCAACCGAAATGGAAATGTTTGTATGATTCCAGCTGATGTTGATTCGTTTCTGTTCTGCATTCCACGCAACCGTTCCACCCAACAGCTCAACCAGATCCCTTACGGGAATCATGGTGGTTCCGTCAATCAGTGTAGGAGGCGTATCTAAGGTTACTTCAGAGGACCCCTTTAACGCAATCGTGGAACTGATTCGCATGGAAATACACCGTTCTGATTTGGGATCCAGCGGACGGGAGCCGTCGTTTGCCGGATTGAGAATAGAAGGAATTACAACCTCTGTAGCAGGTTTCTTTGTTTCTGTTGAGGTGCTCGGTTTTTCAGGAGCAGGAGTCGGCGTGGGTGTGGGCGTAGGCGTCGGTGTCGGTGTGGGAGTGGGCGCAGGAGTTACAACAACCGGTTTTTCCGGTGCTATTGTTGTATTTAGCGCCAGGTATCCCCAAAGATAACCGTCTGCCGAATAAGGTGCTCTGCCATGATGATATTCGCCCAGGTCAATAAAGGTAGGCGCAATCAGCTCTCTGCCGTTTACATCAATATAACCCCACAAACCGTTGTGGTACACACGAGCTACGCCGCCGGTGTATTTATAGCAGAAATCATAATTGGTTTTCAGCTTCCATGCACCGTTTGCATTGATATAACCACAGGTAGAACCTGCTTTCGCAGGATACAGACCGTTATCACCGGGAAGACCGATATAGTCAAAGTCAAAGGACGATGTTCTGGTTCCCGATGTGTTGATGATGCCGTATTTTCCGCCAAGGCGGCAGATAGCATGACCGTTTGTAAAGTCTGTTACATAGTCAAACTGCGGTTTTACGGAGTATTTACCGTAGCTGGTGATAAATCCCCATTTGTTGCCGAATTTTACGCCGGCATAGCCTTCATGAAAATCAAACGCCATATCAAACTGAGGATGAATAATCATATTTCCTTCTGTGTCACAATAGCCGTATAAGCCATCGTTCATGCCGCAAATTGCACCCTCGGAAGGAGAAAACGAGTATGCAAAGGGAGACTGGAACAGTTCTTTCCCGTAGATGTTGATATATACATATTTGCCCTCCGCCGTCTGCACAACGGCAATACCGTTGCTGAACGCGCCGGCAAACTGATATCGATACGGAATTAAAACTTTTCCTGTCTGGGAAACATATCCCCATTTACCGCCGGATTTGGCAGGGATATATTCTGATGTGATATCACCCATGGCCTCCCATTGGAATGCTGTGATAGCGGTTCCGGAGGTGTCGGCAATAGCCCATTTTGTATTTTTGGAAACTTTGGTTACGCTGCTGTCGAAAGTTTCAGCCATATTATACTGCGGACTGACGACTACCGTGTACCCTGCAGCGTGGGTCAGCGGACACAAAGTAACCAAAAGCGATACCGCCAGAAGCAGCGCTGCTAATTTTTTCATAAAACTCACCCTTTATAAAATTACACAAGAACAAATCTGTTTTAATGATCAGTCACCGAAGGTGATACCGATACCCTTGGCAACCTGAACCAGTTCGCCTTCGGGGTCAACAGCCTTGTTCTGACCGATAACATCCTCTAAGGATGCATAACTCATCTTGTCACCCTCTAAGGTAACCATAACGCCGTGCTTGCCCTGCATCAGAAGATCTACTGCTGCGGCACCGTAGCGCGTGGACAGAATTCTGTCGTGAGAGGTGGGAGAACCGCCGCGCTGAATGTGACCTAAAATGGTTGCACGGGATTCTAAACCTACCAGTTTTTCCAGCTGATCGGCAATCACGTTACCGATACCGCCCAGACGGATGGGGTCGGGGCTGTCGTCGATGGTTTTGCTTACAAAAACATCACCGTCAACAGGCTTTGCACCTTCCGCTACAACAACAACGGAGAAATTCTTGCCACGTTCAGCTCTCTCTTTCAGCACGTCTGCAACCTTGTTGATGTCATAAGGAATTTCGGGAATCAAGATAGCGTCAGCACCACCGGAAATGCCGGCATTTAAAGCAATCCAGCCTGCGTATCTGCCCATAACCTCCAGCACCATGATTCTGCTATGAGAAAGTGCTGTAGAGTGCAGGCGGTCAGCCGCTTCACATGCAACGCTTACTGCTGTGTCGAAACCGAAGGTGTAGTCTGTGCAGCCTAAGTCATTATCAATGGTCTTGGGAACGCCAACTACTTTAACGCCCTTACGGGAAAAGTCTCGGCCGGAGGTCAGTGTACCGTCGCCACCGATGATGATCATAGCATCAATACCGTTTTTCTTCATGTTTTCTACGCCGACGTCAGAAACGTCTTTTTTCACCATCTTGCCGTTTTCTTCCACGGTGTAATCAAACAGATTATCCTTATTGGAGGAATAGAGCATGGTTCCGCCGATGGGCAGAATGCCGGAGATGGAGTCTAAGGTCAGCGGCACAACATCGTTGTGATATAAACCTTTATAGCCATGGTTAAAACCAACAACTTCTAAACCATATTTCATAATAGCTGTTCTGACTACGGAACGGATAACGGGGTTTAATCCCGGGCAGTCTCCGCCCGCTGTCATGATACCAATTTTTTTGATTTCCTGATTCATATAGGACCTCCCTGAATATTATTTTTATCGCTAGTTTATTCTATTTTACACTATTTTAAAAGATTTTTCAATAAAATATGAAAAAAAACTGTATTTTTTTTAAAAAAAGTGGTATAATGTATACTTGGGTGAATATGATGTCGGCAAAAATGATAAAAATTACATCAAAAACCGAATATGATAAGCTGAATGAAGCAGCAAATCTTTTAGCAAAAGGTGAGCTGGTTGCGTTCCCCACGGAGACGGTATACGGTCTTGGCGGCAATGCGCTGATGGAAGACACCGTGAAGAGAATTTATGCCGCAAAAGGCAGACCTTCCGACAATCCGTTGATTGTTCATATCGCAGAAAAGGAGGATGTGTATCCTCTGGTGAAGGAGGTCACCCCTGCGGCGCAGAAGATACTGGAAAATCTGTGGCCCGGCCCCGTCACCTTCATTCTGGAAAAAAGCGACCTTGTGCCCGATGCGGTAACGGCAGGCGGAAAAACAGTTGCTGTCCGCATGCCGGAGCATGAAATTGCCCGGGAGCTGATCCGAAGAAGCGGTGTTCCCGTTGCGGCACCTTCTGCGAATCTGTCCGGCCGGCCCAGCCCCACAAAAGCGTCCCATGTGGCGGAGGATCTGGGCGAAAAAATTGCCTGCATTGTGGACGGTGGAAGCTGCCGTGTAGGTCTGGAGTCTACGGTGATTGACCTGACCTCGGAGCCACCCAGAATTCTGCGTCCCGGCGGTGTTACCCAGGAAATGCTTTCGGCACTTTTGGGCGAGGTGGAAGGCTATGCCCCAAAAGACGAGGATGAAAACGCGCCGAAAAGTCCCGGCATGAAATATAAGCATTATGCACCGAAGGCGTATATGATGGTGTTTGACGGCGGAAACTGCAGAAATAATATACTGAAAATGGTAGAAGCAAATTTCGGAAAACGCATTGTGGTGCTGACGGCGGGTGAAACAGAGGATTATCCTTGTGAAACCATAAACTGCGGCGAAACCGCGGAAATTTATTCGCAGAACTTATTTGATATCCTGCGTCAGGCAGACGAGCAGGGCGCGGAAGTGATTCTTGCAGAGCTTCCCTTTGAAAAGGGCGGTATCGCAACGGCGCTTCGGAACCGGATTTACAAATCTGCCGGGGGGAATGTGATGTTATGCGGATAATTGATATGTGTGATGCGCATCTTCCCGATATCCTCAAGGTGGAACAAGAATCCTTTTTCCATCCCTGGACAGAAAGCATGTTCCGGGAGGAAATGGCAGGGAATTTTTCGGTGTATCGCGTGGCGGAAGCAGACGGAAAAGCCGTGGGATACATGGGTATGTGGATTTTGGCCGACGAAGGGCACATCACGAATGTTGCCGTGGGAAAAGCATATCGGCGGCAGGGCATCGGCGGCGCGCTCATTGATGATTTTATTGCGCTTGCCATAGAAAAGAATTTGTGCCTGATGACATTAGAGGTGCGGGAAAGTAACGAAAACGCCATTTCGCTTTATGCCGCAAAGGGCTTTGTTCCCGTAGGGCGGCGGAAAAAATATTATGAGAATACAGAAGATGCCATTTTAATGACAAAATTTTTTGATACAGAGGGATAACCATGGAACAGACCTTGATTTTAGCAATTGAATCTTCCTGCGACGAAACCTCTGCCGCAATCGTAAAAAACGGCAGAGAGGTATTATCCAACATTATTTCGTCCCAGATAGACATTCATAAAAAGTTTGGCGGCGTGGTGCCGGAGGTTGCCTCCAGAAACCATGTGCTGAATATTTCCACCGTGGTGGGAGAAGCCATGGAAGAAGCCGGCGTGAGCTATGACGATTTAGATGCCGTTGCCGTGACATACGGTCCCGGTTTAATCGGTGCGCTTCTGGTGGGAGTGTCCTATGCCAAAGCCGTGAGCTCGGCAAAACATCTTCCGTTGGTTGCCGTGAATCATATTCACGGGCATATTGCGGCAAACTATATCACGCACCCCGAACTGGAACCGCCTTTTGTATGCTTGGTTGCTTCCGGCGGTCACAGCCATATTCTGTATGTGAAAGACTATGCCGAGTTTGAAATTTTAGGCAGAACCCGCGACGATGCGGCAGGTGAGGCATTTGACAAGGTTGCCCGCGTGATTGGCTTAGGCTATCCGGGCGGACCGAAAATCGAGGCGCTGGCAAAAGAGGGAAATCCCGATGCCATTCGTTTTCCGCAGGTGGAATTTGCCGATACGCCTTATGATTTCAGCTTCAGCGGCGTGAAAACCTCAGTTATCAACTATCTGCACACCAAGGAGCAGAAAAACGAAGAATTTAACCGCGCAGATTTAGCAGCAAGCTTCCAGAAGGCTGTGGTTGAGGCGCTGACGCGTCACACCATCCGTGCGGCAAAGGACAAAGGTACCGATAAAGTGGTGCTTGCCGGCGGTGTCAGCGCAAACGGCGCTCTGCGCGCAAGCTTTGAAGAGGCAACCAAAAAAGAAGGACTTGGATTATTCTACCCGCAACCCATTCTTTGCACAGACAATGCGGCAATGATTGGCTCTGCAGGTTTCTATAAATACTTAAGAAAAGACTTTGCCGACAGCGGCCTTAACGCCGTTGCCAATTTAAAACTGTAATATCAGTCGGCGAGGGAAAGGAAGTGTAATGATGGACGAAAAAAACATGAATGTAGGCGGAATGGAAGAGCTTCCGCAGGACAGCACCACACAACCGGAACCCCAACAGGAAAATACAGAGGAACTGGAAAAACAAAGAGAGGCACAGGAGCGGATGGCGAAAATATTCCAAACAGTTTCCGCATCAAAGCCCGAGCCTGCAAAAGAAGAAAGCCCGGAACCCGAAGAGGCAAAGCCGCAAGAGGACGCTTCTGCAGAGGAAACTCCTGCGGAAGAAGCGCCGGAAGCAGAAGCTGCGCCGAAAGAAATCGAACTGATGACGGTGCGGAAAATGACGGCACCTCAGAAGCGCGCACTTGCCAAGAAAAAGCAGGCGGCGAAAAAGAAAAAGAAAACCAAAAAGCTGATGAAAAAATTGCTGACAGCGGCTTTGATTATTGCCGTTGTGGTTCTTGGCGGCGGTTTGTATGCAGACTATATGCCCAATAATCAGTCGGGTGAAGTGATTATCACTATCCCGGAAGGGGCGGGAACGGCTGATATCGCAGAGATTTTAAAACGGGAAAACTTAATCGGCTCCGAAATCTTTTTCCGCATCATGTCGAAGGTACAGGGCATGGACGGAAAATACAACTGTGGAAAGTTCAAGGTGGATAAAAGCGCAGGATATCAGGAGCTGTTTCACACACTGACACAGTCCGGTCAAAACGTGGATGCCATCAAGGTTACCATTCCGGAAGGCTTTGAAATTTACAAAATTGCAGATCTTCTGGAAGAAAAGGGACTGATTGATAAGGACAAGTTCTATTATCTGGTAGAAAACGGCGAGTTTGATTATGATTTTATTGCTGAAATTCCTCAAAGGGATAACCGTCTGGAAGGGTATCTGTATCCCAGCACATATGAGTTTGCCCCCAACGATGAATACGGCATTATCAACGAAATGCTGATGCAGTTCGAAAAAATGTATGCAAAGTATGAAGAACGCGCAGAAGAAATGGGAATGACCATGGATGAGGTAATTACCCTGGCTTCTATCATCGAGCGTGAGGCGCTGGGCGATGAGGACAGAAAGCTGGTTTCCTCCGTGTTCCATAACCGTATTAACAGCAGTGATTATCCTTATCTGCAATCCTGTGCAACGGTGCAGTATGTGCTGAAGGAACGAAAAGCGGTTCTGTCTGTGGATGACACCAAAATTGACAGTCCTTATAACACTTATATCAACGAAGGTCTGCCTATCGGTCCTATTGCTTCTCCCGGTGAAAAATCCGTGGAGGCGGCACTGTATCCGGAGGAATCGGAATATTTGTTCTTTGTTCTGGGAAGCGACGGAAAGCATCATTTCTCCAAAACCTACAAAGAGCACATGCAAAACAAAAATAACTGATAAAACATAGAAAAAGAACCTGCGAAAATCGCAGGTTCTTTTTTGTTACAGTTGCTTTGTCGGGATATGCATTTTGTGCCATCTTTCCCACGGGGAAAGAAATGCATATCTCGTCAGCCGATATAATAAAGATGTGATTCAGAAGTGACATTCCGATGTGAATCGGAAAATAAAGTAAATGCTCTAGTTTGTAAAGCATTTGCTCTAATTTATATTTTACCATAGGTTTCATGAAAATGCAAGTGCAAAATGTAACAATTGTATTCATTTTCCGAAAAGTTTTCAAATCTGAGTAAGTTTTGGGTAAAAATACACAAATGAGGCATATTTTGCTGTTATTTGAAAAATAGTGCTTTTTTGAAGAAAAAAGTGCCGATGCTTTCGCATCGGCACAATACGGATTTTATTTTACTTTTAATGTAACAATCTCAAAGGGCTTGATTTCGAAGGAAACGGTGTTGTTTTCTACGGCAATTTCGCCTTCTTCCTCTTCCATCATGCTGCAGAGCTTCACTTCGGAAGCATCAAAACCGAAGCTTAAGGTAATGTTTTCTCTCACATTGCCATGCTCAAAGAGACGAACGATTAACGCATCGTCATCCTCAGCCTTTTTCACGGCTTCGATGATGACGCTGTCACTGTTTACAGAGATAAGGGAGTATTCCTGCGGAAGCTTGCCTTCCTGCGCGCTGATTTCGCAAACACGGGGTGCCTGGTTCAGCTTGTATGCCTCCTGAATCGTCTTACTGTCGGCAAGCGCACAGTTATGAGGCAGTAAGGAATAGGTGAACTTGTGATGTCCTCTGTCCGCCTCGGGATGGGGGAAGGTGGGCGAACGAAGCAGAGAAATGTTGATGTCGGAGCCGGATGCACCGTAGCCGTACTTGCAGTCATTTAAGATACTTACGCCGTAATCGGACTCGGAAACGTCAACCCATTTCTGTGCACAAACCTCAAACCGTGCTTCATCCCAGCTGGTGTTGGTGTGGGTAGGACGTTTTACACTACCGTACTGAATTTCAAAGGAAGCTTCGTTGGTGTGGATATCGAAGGGGAAATCTGCTTTGCATAAGATATGGTCTTCATGCCAGTCGGCTTCTGTCACGAAATCGATGCGCTCGTCTTCGTTATACAGGTAAATCACCTGGGTAAAGGTGGATTTGCCGAATTTCTTTGTAATCTTAAGACCGGCGCGTGCGCCTTCTGTCACGATTTCTGTGGGCAGAACCTCGTCACAGTCGAATTCCTTTTCCATACCGTATTTGTTCACATCCCATGCATCGTGCGCGTAAGGATAATCTTCGAAGAATACGAAGCGGTTCATCTTGCAACCGGCTTTTACCAGCTCGCGGTTTGCGCGCTTGTCGTAAAGGGAAACAATGTCGCCGTTTTCGATTGTGATATCATAGTACTGATTGGAAATGGTGTTTTCCGTAACGGTTACGCGGCATTCGTCTTTTACGGGAGTTACAACCTTCCAGCCAAATGCAGGGATGTCTTCCACTCTTTGCAGAGCGCCGTCGATTTCTATGGTGCCGGAATATGCAAAGGAATGGGGATTTATCACAACATAGCCGTCTTTATCGGAAGCGATGTTTTTCACCAAAGCGCTTGCGGCAGCGGAGGAGATTTCCTCTGCCTTTGCCAGAATTTCTTCATACTGCGCTTTGGAATCTTCATACACTTCGCGGATAGAAGAGCCGGGGATGATATCGTGGAACTGGTTAAGACAAATGATTTCCCATCCGTCATACAGCTCTTTCTGCGGATATGCAGATCCTAACAATGACATTGCCGTACCGGACAGAAGCTCTGCTTCTCTGTATGCAAATTCGGAACGGCGGTTGTAGTTTTTGTTTGCCGCAATGGTGGTGTAGGTTCCCCGGTGGTTCTCTAAATACAGCTCACCGCACCATCTGGGTGCTCTGCCGGTTTCCTGCATATTTTTATAGAAATTATTCTTTACCTTACTGATAAATTCCGTGGGGTTACCGGTTTTGGTTCTGGGGATACCGGGAAGACCGTGGCACAATCTTTTCTGGTATTCCAGCATTTTACGGGTAGGACCGCCGCCGCCGTCACCATGACCGAAAGTTACGCAGGTATCGGTGTTAAAGCCTTTGGGTTCATACCGTTTCCAGGTGCCGTAGGTCATAGCAGGAGTGATTTCGCAAACGTACGTGCAGTATCTTCTGGGCTCGTCATTCACATTTTCCAGACGCTGTGCGGTGATGAAATAGGTGAACATATCTGTGCCGTCGATACCTTCCCAAAGGAATGTGTCATAGGGCATGCGGTTGCAGTCATTCCAGCTGATTTTAGAGGTAACGAAGGTGTCGATACCGCTCTTTTTCAGAATCTGGGGAAGCGCTGCGCTGTAGCCGAATACGTCGGGCAACCACAGAATTTTGTTGTCCACGCCGAATTCTTCTTTCATGAAGCGTTTGCCCAAAAGGAACTGACGAACCAGGCTTTCGCCGCCGGACAGGTTGCAGTCTGCTTCAACCCACATACCGCCTTCTGCTTCCCAGCGACCTTCCTTGATGCGCTCCTTGATTCTTTCGTATAAAACGGGAGAATGCTGTTTCACAAACTTGTAAAGCTGGGGCTGGGAGGACATGAACTGATATTCGGGATATTCCTCCATCAGCTTCAGTACGGTTGCAAAGCTTCTCTGCGCTTTTTCTTCCGTATCGCGCAGGCGCCACTGCCATGCTACGTCAATATGGGTGTGACCGATGCAGGTCACTAAAATTTCTTTGTTGTTTTCGCAGATGCCGTGATAAAATTCCTTATCCAGATAATCAACGGCGTCCTTTGCAGTTTCGATAAATGCTGGCGCATTTAAATCGCGCATATCAATCAGGCGGACTGCGTTTTCCAAAGCACGCATGATAATGGTGTGGTTATAGTCATCCACATCAAAAAGATTTGCGGTTTCATAGGGAACTAAAATATCGTAGTAAAGCTTTGCCAGGGTGGTGTTTGTTATATAGTAGGAAGCTTCAAAGAGGAAGCTGTCTTTCTTAAGACCGGTGAAGAGGTTGCCGTGCACGGTGTATTCCGTGTCGGAGTCTACCAAAACCTCAGAATGATATGTATCCAGTCCCTGCACAGGTTCACCGTTTAAGAACAGCAGAATCTGGGGGTTGATGGAGTTCCATTCCATTTCTCTGCCTGTCTTGTAGGAAAGGTAAACCGCCTCATCGTCCTTCACTTTGGGGGACGAGAATTGATAGCGGAACCAGAAATGGCGATCGTCACCGGGCAGGATATCGCCGTTTTCAAAGGGCTTCCAGCCGGCATCGTCTGCGGGAATTGTATCACTGCCGAAATCAGCTTCCAAAACAGAGATGTTTTCCATCATTCCCGTGGAAACAATCTGCTTTTCGTTCAGTACTTCTAAAATTTTCTGGATTTTTTTCACCAGCATGGTGTCAGAATAATGTTCCATAAGAAGTCTCCTTTTTATTCTTCTGTTGCTTCTGCTTCTTTATCGTTATCAAAGAGAATCTCTCTGATTTCTGCTTCTACCTTTTCTTTAATTTCGGGATTGTCTGTCAGGAATTTCTTCGCATTTTCTCTGCCCTGACCGATCCTTTCTTCGTTATAGTTATACCAGGTACCGCTCTTGTTGATAACGCCGCAAGCCGCACCGATGTCTAAGATACAGCCCACTTTGGAGATACCTTCGCCGTACATGATATCAAATTCTGCTTCCTTGAAGGGGGGAGCAACCTTGTTTTTCACAACCTTCGCCTTGGTTCTGGCACCTAAAATTTCGGTACCCTGCTTAATCAGCTCGGCTTTTCTGATTTCCATACGCACGCTGGCATAGAATTTAAGAGCGCGACCGCCGGTGGTAACCTCGGGGTTACCGTAGATTACGCCAACCTTTTCACGGAGCTGGTTGATGAAAATCACGATGGTGTTGGTGCGGTTGATAACGCCGGCAAGCTTACGGAGCGCCTGGCTCATGAGACGTGCGTGCAGACCAACATGGGAATCACCCATTTCGCCTTCGATTTCCGCCTTGGGAACTAAAGCGGCAACGGAGTCTACAACGATAACATCAATGGCGTTACTGCGAACCAGCATTTCGGTGATTTCTAATGCCTGCTCACCGGTGTCGGGCTGGGATACGATTAAGTCTTCTACTCTGACGCCTAAATTTTTTGCGTATACCGGGTCTAATGCATGCTCGGCATCCACGAATGCAACCTCGCCGCCGCGTTTTTGTGCTTCTGCAATCACATGCAGAGCAACGGTGGTTTTACCGGAGGATTCAGGTCCGTAGATTTCGATGATTCTGCCCTTGGGCAGACCGCCGATTCCCAGCGCAATGTCTAAACTCAAAGCACCTGTGGGCAGAGCGTCAATATTTAACTGCTGACGGTCACCCAGTTTCATAACGGCACCCTTACCGAAGCTTTTTTCGATCTGGAGAAGCGCCATTTCAATGGCCTCTTTTTTGTCCTTGGAAATATTCTGTTCTGCGATAGTCTTTTTTTCTGCCAATGTCTGTTCCTCCTTTTAGAACTTATGTGTTAGTCATTAAAATATTCGTTTGGGATAGCGAGGTGTTTTCGCACCTCGTCAAAAGCGTTTAAAACGGTCATGCGGCGGACGCGGTTGCGGCTTCCGTGAAGCAGGCATTTCCGCACCGAGGTTTCACCGCCGATACAAACGCCGATATACACAAGCCCTACCGGTTTTTCCGGTGTTCCGCCGTCGGGTCCGGCAATGCCGGTTGCGGATATGCCGATGTGAGAGCCTGTACGCCGGCACACGCCCTCTGCCATGGCGCGGGCGGTTTGCCTGCTGACTGCGCCGTGGGATGTCAGTATTTCATGGGGAACGCCCAGGTTCTTTTCTTTGGCTTCGTTGCTGTAGGTCACAAAGCCTTCGTTAAAGATTGCGGAAACGCCCGGCATATCGCCGATGGCTGCGGCAATCATGCCTGCAGTACAGGATTCTGCGGTAGATAAGGTGAGATTCTGCGAAAGACAATAGGAAAGAACCTTTTTGACCATAGTGGTGTCACCAAAGCCGTACACATAATCATACAGACGGTGCAGGATGTGATTTTTCACGGGAAGAATCATGGCATGCGCCGCATCGTTCGTTTCTGCACGGGCGGTGATGCGAAGTGTAACATCCCCGTCTTTTACATAAGGCGCCACAGTAGGGTTCTCCGATTCCATCAAATCCTTCACCGCTTCACCCACGGCGGATTCACCGATACCAAAAAGACGAACGGTTTCCGACAGAATCACAACACCGGTCTTTTCCTTCAGAAGCGGCACAACCTTATCGCGGAACATAGGCTCAAGCTCCATGGGCGGTCCGGGCAGAAGAATCAGGGTTTTGCCGTTTTCTTCCATGTAAAGCCCCGGTGCGGTGCCGTTATCGTTATGCAAAATGATTGCGCCCTCCGGAACCATGGCCTGCCGTTTATTGGATTCGGATATTTTTTTTCGAATGCGTGCCACAATGGCATCGTAAATTTCTTCGTGATAGATAAGAGATTTTCCTAAAACCTCTGCCGCGGTTTCCCGCGTGATATCGTCGTCCGTAGGACCTAAGCCGCCGGAGAGAATCACAAGGTCGGCACGGAAAAGCGCTGTTTTAATTGCCTGCTTCAAGCGGTCGGCGTTATCGCCCACCACGCTCTGGGCATACAGACCGATGCCCAACGATGCCAGCTCCTTTGCCAGAAACTGCGCATCCGTGTTTAATATGTCACCCAGCAACAGCTCGGTGCCAACTGCAATGATTTCTGCTGTCATGCGTTATCTCCTGTTTACAGATTGATATTTCTGGGATTATATTTTTTCATGTTCTGGAGTATCTTTTCCGGTGGCTGGAACAAAAGGTCACACGTTACGCCGTGATCGGAAAAGGTTGCCACATATTTGCCGGAACGGTTTTCGTCGTAAATAGCGTTTACCACCTTGTTGGAAGAAGTGTAATTCTTCGGAAGAGGCTCCATATGCTCAATTCTTCTGCAGGGAACGGAAATCAAATTTGCGCGGCGTGCTCTTCCTTTGATAATATCAATGTCCAATACGCCGTTGGTGAATACATATTCATATTCTAAAGAAAAGTTTCTGCCGTAAATTACAGTCCCATAAATCAGCGCCGCGATAAGAAGCGGTGTTGCGGAAATTAAAAAATGAAATTTGGCAAATGCCAGGTACGCAATCAGGATACAGAGAATGATGCAAAGAATCCATAGTCCGATTCTCTTTAAAGTATCCGAGGCGCTTTTCTTTTTCACCAGATATTCGCAGTATAAATCCATAATGCTTTCCTTTCTATATAAAGAGGTATATTTGTTCTTCTGTGATAGCTGCGTGAAGCGGAACGTCGGTTTCCTCCGAGGGAAACTCCCTTTTCAGCGCTTCATAGAAAAAGCCGCAGGTAAAGGCGTGTGTTTTGGGAAGATAACGGTCATAATATCCGCCGCCGTAGCCCAGGCGGTATCCGTTTTTGGTAAAAGCACAGCCGGGAACAATGATAAGGTCTATATCTTCGGGAGGAATCAGTCTGTCTTCTGTTGGTTCCCATATGCCCATGGAGGAGCGGTGAAGCAAAGATAAATCGGAAAAAGCGAAGCTATCCATCTGCCCATGCTCGCCGCAGACCGGTGCGCAAACGGTTTTGCCGTCTTGTATCATCTTTTCCGCAAGTGCCAATGTGTCCGGCTCGCTTTTGTAGGAAAGATAGGTCATAACGGTTTTGGCGGTTTTGTATTGCGCAAGGGATAAAAACCGCTCAAGAATGGCCTTGTCCTTCTCTTCCCGGTTCTGCAAAAGGCGCCTTTTTTTCAGGTTTTCTTTGCGGATATCCTGCTTATTCATATATCAGCTCCGGGCAGAACGGAGAAAAATTCTCCGCCGGTGCATTTACCTGTTTTCTCGTCTACGGTAAAAACGGCGCCGTCAATTCTGGCAGGGGAATCGGAAAATTCAAACCGTTTCGGCATACAGCGCACGAGACGGTCAATCACAATATCCTTATCCACGCCCAGGCAGGAGTGGTGCGGACCGGACATGCCGATGTCGGTGATGTAGCCCGTACCGTGAGGCAGAACCTGCAAATCGGAGGTCTGCACATGGGTGTGGGTGCCGAACACGATGCTCACCTTGCCGTCTAAATAAAAGCCCATGGAGCGCTTTTCGCTGGTAGCGTCGGCATGAAAATCCACGATGATAATATCTGCTTCCATTTTACGGATGGCGGCTTCCAATGTGCGAAAAGGACAGTCCACCGGATCGGCATAAATTCTGCCCAAGGCGTTTAAAACGCCGTACCGCACACCGTTTTTTTCAATTACGCAATAGCCCCGACCTGCCGTTTCCGGCGGATAGTTAATGGGGCGGACGATATTTTTGTTATGCATCAATAAAGAAACGGCATCCTTCTGACGGAAGGTGTGGTTTCCCAAGGTGATGACATCTGCTCCTGCCGAAAGCAGTATTTCCGCTTTTTTGCGGGATATGCCGTTGGCACTGCAGGCGTTTTCGCCGTTCACAACGCAAAAGTCAATCTGATATTTTTCTTTGATGGCGGAAAGCTTTTCGCAAACGGCTTCTGTGCCGATATCTCCCACCACGTCTCCGATGGTCAGTATATTCATATTGCCTCCGTTTATTTTCTGATAAACCGTGAAAGTGCGGCTGCTTCCTTTTTCAGATGCTCGCAGAACATGCTGATATCTTCTGCTGTATTAAAGCATCCCAGACTCACACGGACGGTGCCTTCAATTTTTGTTTTGTCAAAACCCATAGCGGTCAGCACATGCGAGGGTGCCGGGCGGTTGGACGCACAGGCGGAGCCTGCAGAGATGCAGATACCGTAGGTTTCCAGCGCATGGAGCAGAACCTCTGCACGGGTATTTTTCACGCTGATGCTGATGATATGGGAGGAGTAGTCCTCGCCAATATTGTTGATGGTGAAAAGCTGGTTTTCGGAAAGCTCTGAAATCATCTGCGCTTTCAGCTCTGCAAAATAAGCTCTTTTTTGCGTTGCCTGCGCACTTGTAAGCTCCAAGGCTTTGGCGAAGCCGCAGATGCCGGGAGTGTTCAGTGTGCCGGAGCGCATGTCGCCCTGCTGATGCCCACCCATCATAACCGGCGTTAAGTGCACGCGGTCGGAGCAGTAAAATCCGCCTACGCCTTTGGGCCCGTTGATTTTATGTGCGCTGAGGGAGAGCATGTCCACCCCCAGCTTTTTCACGTCAATATCCACATTGCCGAAGCCCTGCACACAGTCGGAATGAACAAGAATGCTTCTGTTCTTTTCCTTCACCTTTTTGCTGATTTCGGAAATGGGCTGAATTGCGCCGGTTTCGTTGTTTACCAGCATAACGGAAACAATTTTGGTATTTTCCCGAACCTGTGCAGCCACATCGTCGGGAGAAACAAATCCCCGCTCGTCCACATCCAGGTATGTTACCTCCGCGCCGCAGGATTCTAAAAATTTCAGCGGCTCTAAAATGGAAGGATGCTCAATTTTTGTAGTGATAATATGGGGATTTCGTTTTAAAGCGCTCTTTAATGTGCCGAAAAAGGCAAGGTTGTTGCTTTCCGTTCCGCCGGAGGTGAACAAAAATGTACCGTTTTTTGCACCGATGGCAGATTTGGCAATATCCAGCGCATCATTCACTTTTTTCTCTGCCGCATACCCTGCGCTGTGCATGGATGCAGGATTTGCGTAAATTTCTTTTTGAACGGCAGCCATTTCCTCAATGACTTCGTCAAAGGGACGGGTGGTTGCCGCGTTGTCCAGATAAATCATAGTTGCTTCCTTTATAATATCACAATTGTTTTTTTGCAATTCGTGCGCCGACATACACCCACAGATAGCGGATGAGAAGAATTTTCACCGGAATCATCACCGCCGCATCCACCGCGCGCATACCGAGTGCGGCAAGGAACGGCGTTCCGCCGAAAATACGGTACCACAGCGCACCCAGCAGGGCGTCGATAAAAATCGCCTGCAGAATGACGCAAAGGGAAATTCTTCGGAAGGTCTTCTCTTTTCCGTACAGAAACCAGCCGTAGGTCAGCCCCATCAACGCGGCGGAAAGACCAAAACCAATCCAGTATCCCTTTCCCTGCAGAATGGCGCCTAAAATATCGGCAATCACCGCAATCGTGGCGCCGGGTACGGCACCATACAGCATGGAGCCCAGGGCAATGGGGATAAACCCCAACCCAATCCGGACGGCACCCACATCCACAGACAGAAGACGGGTGATAACGATGTTGAGTGCAACCAGCACGGCAGAAAAGACCAGTGTGTGCACATTGAAATGTTTTTTCAAGCTTATTCCCTCCTTTTTGAACTTGAAAATGCTGCAAGCAAAAATAGAGGCTCAAAGCCGGAATTTGTATGCAGCAGCGGAATGCGGAACAGGCACCGCAAGCGACAAAAATGTGCTTTTCGTGCGGACGACAACTTCCCGTTCGTTCGCCACTTAACGCGTCTGTTCCTACTCTGCTAATACGGCAGGTTTAAATTTACCCACACTTTACACTATTATAATACATTTTCGGTCTGTTTGTCCATAGGGAAAACAGAAAATTTAAAAATGACAAAAAACGCGTTGTAAAAGTGCACAAATGAAACCGCAGATTTTTGGTAAATAGTCACAGATATAAAAAATAATAAATTTTTTTCAAAAAAGTGTAGATTTTTTGTGAAAGATATGTTAAAATAGAAACAGCTAAAAATCTAAAAATGGATTATTGGCGGAGTTTACTTGTTATAAGGAGGCGTAAGATGACAGGTATAATCAAAAGAATATTGTCTGTGTGCATCACGGTGGCAATGCTCTTGTCTATAACACCGCTTGCGATTACAGCAGAAGAAACCTCAGTAGGAACGCTGGTGCCCGAAGCGGCAAAAGTAGTGCGGTTTACTGTTGGTGAAGCGGATGAAAACGGAGTGTTCGTTGCAAAGCTATCTATGCACAATCTGCAATTCCTTGCAATGGGATTTTCGTTCTCATTTAATAAGGATGTAATTCAGTTGGTAGACGAGACCGGTGCGGCAACAGATGAATTTAGCAAAGCGGTTCTTGCGTATCCTGTTGTATCAGGCGAGAAAGTACACAGATTTACTGCTATGGAAGAGGCCATTTCCAATGCAGAGGGTACAATCCGTATTGCGCAGTACATCATGTTCAAAGATGCGGATACCAATGTAGTCGTTGCAGACGAAGAAGGGTTTGTATCTCATGAGTTTCGTTTCAAGAAAGTAGCGGACGGGGATTACGGATTTGCTTTGTTGGACAACGAGGATACGAGCCATGGCAAAGACGCTGTACTCAATGATGGTAAAGAAACACTGAGCTTCGATTTCGAGTTTGTTTATCCCGAAGCGGAAGCAGATAAAAACACATCTGACCGTTACGAGAGTGAAGCAAAACCGAGCAGACCCTCCGGTGGAAATGATGCAGCAAATGAAACTGAGCGGCTGAGAAAAGAAAGAAAAGCCGGAACGGTGGTTCTGCAGATTAATAATCATAAAGTTTCTTTAAATGGTGCATTAAAATGGGTTGACAAAGATAACAAAAATGTGGTACCATATATAGAGAATGACAGAACGATGGTTCCTCTTCGTTTTATCAGTGAAGCATTAGGTGCAGAAGTGGAATGGGTTGCTGAAACCAGAACCATTCACATTTCTTTAGAGGAAACAAAAATTTCCATGCAGATTGATAACAAGGAATACACCATAAATGGTGAAACTAAGGAAATGGATGTAGCTCCCGTTATCCGTGAAGACAGAACGTTTGTTCCGCTTCGTTTCGTATCCGAGGCTCTCAATAAATCGGTATACTGGAACGGCGTAACAAGTATCGTAGTTATTGCTCCTTTAGACAAACCTTGGGACGATAAAGACCCTGTAACACAGCAGTTGATGACAGATACACTGATGATGTTCAGATGGTTTGATGAAGAAGCATACGCGAACTAAAAAACATAATTTTCGTTTATTAAGCTAATAATTTATAAAAATTTTATCAAATGAAAGGGGAAAACGAAAATGAGAAAAATGATTAGCTTTATTTTAGCTGTAGCAGTATCCGCTGCAGTTGCAATGCCTGCTTTCGCAGCAGACACAACGGACAATGGTGACGGCACATGGACCACATCCGGTTCTGATGCATCCTATGCTGGCAAAATGATGACAATGGTTGCTTACGAAGGCGGCGAAATCACCGTTGATAGCATTCAGTACATCGACCAGACAACAGCTGACGAAAACGGCGCATTTGCATTTGAAAACTACATTCCCAAAAATCTGCCTAAAACAGACTACACAGTTTTAGTTGGTGGCGAAACATTAGACAAAGCTCTTCCTGCAGGTACCATCAAAGCTCCTGAAATCGTTGATGTTGCTGTTACAGGTAAAGCTTCCGCTATCGGCGACACAGCTATCAAAGTTGATTTCTGCGCACCCGGTACAACAGAAGCTCTTGTTACAGCTGACGTAGTTGATGGTGCATACACAGCAAATGTTGCTCCCGGAACATACGATGTAGTTGTGAAAGCTGCAGGTTACCTGAGCCATACAACCACAGGTGTTCCTGTTGACGCTGCTTTAGATTTAGGTTCTGTTACACTGGCAGCAGGTGACGTTAACGGTAGTGGCGCAGTTACAATCGAAGATATCGGTTTCGTAATCGGTGCATTCAGTGACGCTTCTCTGTATGACATCACAAAAGACTTCAACGCTTCCGGTACAATTACAATCGAAGACGTTGGTTTCGCAACAGCTAACTTCAAAGCTGAAGCGAAAGTTGTAGCATATGGTAAATAATCCATAACAAGCGCATATAAAAGAGCCGATATGTTATCGGCTCTTTTTTTGTTGCCTGTTTTATACAAAGTAAAAGTTGGAAAAAATATCTTTCGGAAATCCATTGACAAATCCCGTTTGTTATAGTATTATAATAATGATATGTTGTGCATTATTACAAACAGGAGATTATGCGAAATGAGTATCAGAGACTTAAATCTTGAAATTGTTCCTTATATCAACTATATTTTTGCAATTATCTTTATTTTGTGTGTGGGATATCAGTTTATGTACATCTTTGTTCCCTTCCTGAAACGGGGAAGAAAGCTGAAAGCAAAACAGATGCTGAAATATGCTGTTTTAATCCCTGCGCGAAATGAAGAAAAGGTGATTCCGCATCTGATTGCCAGCTTGAAGGGGCAGACATATCCTTCCGATCTGGTAGATATTTTTGTGATTGCGGATAATTGTACGGATAACACTGCAGGCGTATCGAAAGATGCCGGTGCTTTTGAGGTTATCGTCCGCAACAACAAAAAGGTTGTGGGAAAAGGTCATGCGTTAGACTATGCGCTGGCGTATATCCGTGAAAAATACCCGGATAACGAATACGCAGGCTATTTTGTTTTCGACGCTGATAACCTTCTGGACGAACATTACATTGAAGAAATGAACAAAATGTTCTCCAACGGAAAACGCATTATCACCAGCTATCGTAACACAAAAAACTATGGAACAAGCTGGGTTTCTGCAGGCGGCTCTTTGTGGTATTTAAGAGAATCCCGCTTCCTGAACCATTCCAGAACACTGCTTGATACAAGCTGTGCTATCTCCGGAACAGGCTTTTTGATGCACAGAGAAGTGCTGGAAAAGGTTGGCGGATGGAAATTCTTCTTGTTGACAGAAGATATCGAGTTCACTCTGCATCACGTTTTAGAGGGTGAATGCATTGCGTATTGCGATAAAGCGGTGCTTTATGATGAGCAGCCCGTGAAATTCAGCCAGTCCTGGCGTCAGCGTATGCGCTGGACAAAAGGCTCTATGCAGGTGACACAGAAGTATTTCTTCAAGATGATTAAAGGTATTTTCACGGGAAAAGGCTTTGCTTGCTTCGATTTAGCGGTTTCTACCATGATTCCCTTGATTCTTACCATTATCAGCTTCATCATGTATGTTGCATTTATTGCTTTGGGTATTATATTCCGTTTAGATGGTATGAATGAATTGGTTCGCTCGTTGCTTGAAATGCTGTTTAACTCCTATTTCATGCTGCTGGGCATCGGTTCGGTAACAGTTATCAGTGAATGGTCCAAAATCTTTGCACCGGTTCACAAAAAGATTCTGTATACCTTCACTTTCCCCTTCTTTATGCTGTCCTACATCCCGATTACCATCGTGGCTCTGTTCTCGCGGAATGTAAAGTGGAAGCCCATCGACCATAACCAGGTGAAAACCTTGGATGACGTTCGTTAATTGAATCAATAAAATGAAAGACGCAGTGATTTTTCACTGCGTCTTTTTTGTATCATGGAGATATTATTTTTGTAGCTATGTTTTTAAAAGATACTTTTATACTGCTATTTTCTTTGCAGCATGGCTAAAAGCGCCTGCTTTTCCGATTTGCGGAACAGAAGCAGGAAACCAAAAACGAGGCAACAGAGGCAGATAAAACCGAACATCAGAAGAAGACTGAGCCAGCTGTTGATAGGAATAAAAATCTTCAAAACACTGAAAAATACACATAAAACTACCGAAAGCAATAAAGATTGAAGCGTGGGAGCATAAAAGGTTTTTTTCGGTATATTCAGGCATTTTGCCGCTTGTATGGGCAAGAAGGTGGCAGACAACAGCAGATTGTAAAGTGCACTGCATCCCACGATAAGGAAAGTGCGCAGGGAAGGATCCGACACAAAAAACATGGAAATTAATACCGTCAGAACTGAAGCGCCTGCAGAAAGGACCAGCCCTGCTGAAGAAAGCTTCACACGATTGGTTACGGTAAAAACATTCCACAGATTCTGCGTAGATAGGGATACCACGTAAGATGCGCCGCCGGCAATGGATAAAAACCAAAGAAGACGCGCGTTTTCCGTTGGTGTCCAAAGAGAATAGAACACATCACCAAACACGCCCACCGCAATCAGCGGAATGGCGGCAAAAAGCCCCAAAAGCTTTACGGAAAAAACCGTATTTCGCACCATGTTCTCCCGATTTCCCTTGGAATAGTCCTCGGTAAGCCTGGGTAGAAATACGCCGGAGAGAATGATAAACACGGACAAAACCGTGGTAGGCATGGTTTTTGAGATAGAAACAACGCCCATCTCCAGCTCACCTACAAAAAGGTTTATGAAAAGCAAATCCAGCCCCGTAGACAAAATGGTTGCCACCTTGGTCAGGCAGTTCCAGCTGCCAGAGGAAAGCAAGGTGCGAATAGAGGTTTTGTCAAAATAGGTGCGGGAAAGCTTAAGTTCCGGCAGATAAAGCTTGGTATAATATAGGTTGGAGCAAAGGACATATACCGTCAGCACACAGTAGGAAATGCCGACATAGTATACCTTCGGTGCCAGAAAAGAATAGCAAAGAAAGAGGAAAACGGCACGGATTGCCACGGATTCTGCACTGCGGAAGGACTCTTTATCAATTCTGTTTTTTGCAAATAAAGCCACAGAAAAGGTGGAACCGGCAACTGTGAGCAGAAAGTTTAAAAAGACGAAGCTCCATAAAAGACGCACATCGGAAAGAATATGCCCGGACACGGAAAACAGCTTGTCTAAAAAAACAATCATGCCGCCGAAGGGCAGAATGAGAAATGCGGCAAGCAAGAAATTTACAATCATCACCGAGGAAAAATAACGGTTTGCCTGCTCAATATCGTTCCGATGGAGGCTCACCGTAATAAACCGCAGAGCCATGGAATTCAGCGCTACCGCAGCAATACGGGCGATATCCACCACGTCATTGGCAAGACCCACAAAACCGTAGCTTTCCGTGCCAACATGGCGGATGATAAACGGCGTGAGAAAAAAGCTGATAACCAGATTCAGCACCAGACTCATGGATTTTGCCGCAAGATTTATGGCAAAACGCTTCCCTTCCTGCATATTCTCACGCTCCTTTCTTCCTATATACTATACCAAATTTCCGTGCGTTCGTCAAGTGGTATAAAATATGCATAATAGCAAGGGTATATATAATCACAAATCTGTGCAATCTGTTGAAATTGTGAAAAAAGGGAAAATAACTCTTGACTTTAGCATGATAAAGTGGTAAAGTATTACTTGCAAAGATAAAAAAATGTTAGGAGATTGACAATTATGAAAAAAATTCTTGCACTCACATTAGCAGTTATTATGGCAGCAGCAATGCTGGTTGGTTGCTCCGGTAAACCCGCTGAAAACAGCGCAGCTCCCGAAGCACAGGCAGAATCCGATCTGGCTTACATCACCGGAAAAGGTAAGATGACCATCGGTATGACCATCTTCGCTCCCATGAACTACTACGACGAAAACAATGAACTCATCGGTTTTGAAGTTGACTTCGGTAAAGCAGTTTGTGAAAAGCTGGGCGTTGAACCCGAATTCGTTGAAATCAACTGGGACGCAAAAGAAGTGGAACTGAATGCTAAAAACATCGACTGTATCTGGAACGGTATGACCATTACAGACGAAAGAAAAGCAAACATGAGCATTTCTAACCCCTACATGACCAACAAACAGGTTATGGTAGCGAAAAAAGACAAGGCTGATGCTTACAAAGAATCCGCAGCAGGCGCTTTAGTTGTTGCTGAAGCAGGTTCTGCAGGTGAAGAACTGGCAACAGGCGATGCATTCTTCGCAGATGCAGACTTCACAGCCGTTGACTCCATGGCAAAAGCTTTAATGGATGTTGCTTCCGGCACATCTGATATCGCTATCGTTGACTATGTAACCTCCATCGGTTCTATCGGCGAAGGCACAGATTACGAAGATTTAGTAGTTGTTGAAGCAGCTGACTTCTCTCCCGAAGAATACGGTATCGCATTCAGAAAGGGCAGCGACACAACAGCAAAGGTTAACGAAATCATTTCTGAATTGGTTGCAGACGGCACATTAGCTGAAATCGCAGCAAAATATAAGCTGGACGGCGTATTATCCGCAAAATAATTCTCCCTTCACAGCTGAAACGAAAAAGCTATAACAGCAGCGCAGAATGAAAAGTTCTGCGCTGCTTTTCGGCGTTATTTATGAAGAAAGTATGGTACAATCTATGAGTACAGAAAAAATCATGTCAATTCTTTCCTCCCTCACCGAAGGGTTTGGAATGAATTTTCTGTTGTTTATTGTCACATTGGTTGTGGCAATTCCACTGGGACTTCTGATTTCCATGGGTTCCATGTCAAAACTGAATTTCAGAATCCACACACTTCGGATTTATCCGATTCGCTGGATTTTCCGTACCTTTGTGTGGATTATCCGCGGAACGCCTTTAATGCTTCAGCTTTTTGTAGTATTATACGGTCCCGGACTTTTGTTTGATATGCCCATGCGCTCCCGTGAAACGGCGGCGTTTGTTGCCTTTGCGGTAAACTACGCGGCGTATTTTTCGGAAATCTTCCGCGGCGGAATCGAAGGCATTCCCAAGGGGCAGTATGAGGCAGGTCAGGTGCTTGCCATGACGAAAACACAGGTTTTCTTCAAGGTTGTGCTGTTCCAGGTCGTGAAACGCATCGTGCCGCCTATGGGTAACGAAATCATCACCCTGGTAAAAGACACCTCCCTTGCCCGTGTTATCGGCGTGGTGGAAATCTTAATGAGCGCAGAACGCTTCACCAAGCAGGGATTAATCTGGCCGCTGTTCTCCACCGGTATTTACTTCCTGGTATTTAACGGCGTGCTGACGGTGCTGTTAGGCCGTCTTGAGAAAAAGCTGGACTACTATAAAGGTTGAGCGGGGTGAAGATATGGCAATTTTAAACGTAAACGGCATACATAAAAACTTTGGAAAAACGCAGGTTTTAAAAGGCGTGGACTTCTCCATGGAGGAAGGCGAGGTTATCTCCATCATCGGCTCCTCCGGCAGCGGCAAAACGACGTTGCTTCGCTGCATCAGCTTTTTGGAAACTGCCGATAAAGGAACGGTTGTGCTGGACGGACAGACCGTATTTGATGCGGCGCAGCCAATGAAGCGCAACGATAAGGCGCAGAGAGAAATTCAGGCAAAGTTCGGCTTTGTGTTTCAGTCCTTTAACCTGTTTCCCCAGTACACCGCATTGGAAAATGTGATGCTGGCACCAAAGCTCCTGGCAAAAGAACGCCCGGATTTTAAGGAAAACAAAAAAGAAATTTTTGAAGAAATCGAAAAGAATGCAAAAGATTTGATGGACCGTGCCGGTCTGTCGGAAAAATATAACAGTTATCCCTGCGAGCTTTCCGGCGGTCAGCAGCAGCGTGTGGCAATCTGCCGTGCTTTAGCTTTAAATCCCAAAATCATGTTGTTCGATGAACCTACATCGGCGCTGGATCCGGAAATCACCAACGAGGTACTGAAGGTTATCAAGTCTCTGGCGGATGACGGCATGACTATGATTATCGTAACTCACGAAATGTATTTTGCGAAAAACATTTCGGACAGAATCATTTTCATGGACGGCGGCGTGATTGCCGAGGAAGGCACGCCCCGGCAAATTTTTGAAAATCCGCAGAATCCCCGTACACGGGAATTTATTGCAAGCTTTGCTTCTCAAAGAGGCGATGAAACATCCAAATAACAAAAAATGCAGTAAGCCGCAAGGCTTACTGTTTTTTGTGGGGGATAGGCGCTAAAATCTGTTTGTGGTTTATTGACTTTTGGATGGGTTGGCGGTATAATAAAAGAAGCAATCAAAAAGTGGGAGGAATCCATATGTATCAGCGTTTTATCGGAAATTTGCCGAAAAACAGTCACACGGAAAAGCTTTTAGTGCCTATCCGTATCGCGGCAGAGGAATTTAAAAAAGATGTAGGCTCAAAAGGATTAACCTTTGATTTATACAAGATTTTCTTTGAAACCGGTTCCCGTCTGGAATACGAGGCAGAATATATCCTGCACAGAAAGCGGCTCAATGCATTTATGGTAATGTGCCTTGCCGGAGAGGATTATATCGGCGAGCTGGAAAACGCCATCTGGACCATATGTGATGAATTCACATGGGCGCTTCCGGCGCATCTGGGCGGACTTCCCGTGGCAGAGCATTTCCGGCGGATCGATTTGTTTGCCGCTGAAACGGCATTGATGCTTTCGGAAACTCTGTCCCTTTTAGAGGATAAATTAAACCCCATGGTTGCAGAACGCATGCGGTTTGAGCTTTTGCGCCGCGTGATTGAGCCATACAAGGCAGGAACTGCCCACATATCTCTTCACGCCAACTGGGCGGCGGTTACCATGGCAGGCATTGCGGCGGCGGTTTTATATATCTGCGAAAAAGAAGAAGCAACAGCATTGATTCCGCAGATGGTTTTACACATGCAGAAATTTTTAGACAGTTTTCAGGAAGATGGCTGTTGTCTGGAAGGACCTCTCTACTGGGAATACGGTTTTTCCCATTTTTGTATGTTTGCAGACTACCTTTTCCACTATACAAAGGGAGAAATCAACCTGATGCAGGACGAAAAAGTGCATAACATTGCGTTGTATCGACAGAAAGTGACATTGGAGCCGGATAAGGTGATTCCTTTTGCCGATTCCTGCCACATTTATAAATATCATGTGGGACTTTCTCATTTTTTGGCAAAGCAGTATGACGATGTTCTGCCGATTTTCGAGGAAAACGAAGTGACCTTTGAAGAGGATTTGCGCCAGCGGTTTGGCTCAATGATTCGTGATTTTTATTGGTATGATGAGCACATTTACGGGAAAAACCTTCCGAACGGAAAATATGGGTTCACAGATTCTATGCAAACGGTGTTCCGCAAGGACAAATTTGTGCTTGCGGTAAAGGGCGGACACAATGATGAGCCCCATAATCACAACGATTTGGGAAGCTTCGTTTTATTTGCCGACGGTCAGTTTATTTTAGACGATCCCGGTTGGTCGGAATATGAGGATGGATATTTTGGTGCTAACCGCTATCATCATATTTGCACGTCCTCTTTGGGGCACAGTGTACCTATTATCAATGGAAAAACGCAGATTCCCGGAAAAGATGCAAAAACGATTCTGCTGGAAAACACAGAAACTCATGTCAAGTTAGATGTTTCAGCTGCATACGGCGAAATATTTATCCGTGATTTTTCCGTAACGGAGGAGGGTGTGACCATCACCGACACCTTTGACGAAACGGCAGAGGTGACCGAGCGGCTGATTACCCGCATCAAACCGGAGGTAAAAGGCGATACGGTTACCATTGGGAATTGGACAATCACAGCATCGGGTGCAGAGTTTTCCGGAATCACCGAACAGGTGTTCCATCCCCGTAAAAATATCGTGGCGTGGGATACGGCGGACAGCGACCTGATGTATCAGATTGATTTTAAGGTGGTAAACAGCGAAAAAGTAATTTTTAGCATAAAATAAAAAGAAAGCAGGATGCGTGGCATCCTGCTTTTTGCTTATAAAATCTCGTTCAATAGTTCTTCTTTTTTCTTATCAAATTCTTCCTGCGTGATAATGCCGGAGTCCAGAAGTTCTTTGAGTTTTTTCAGCTTCTATTTCCTTCTTTTCCTTCTGCTGCAAAATCTGTTCGTTTTCACCTTTTGTGTTACCGCAGCTGCAGGTTCCGGTGTAATGCGGATTTGTTTTCTGACATTTGGCGCAAACCCAACCATTATTTTTCAATATTTTGTTTTCATAATACGGTGCCGAAGCCTCGGGAGATTGCGTAAATCTTGTTCTTTCGGGCTTGGTCAGCGCAACAATTACCGCGATGACACCAAAAAAGAAGCCCCACCAGAACCAGTTTTCGTCGTATCCTTTATTGGAAACGATAGATTGCGTGGCACAGCCAAAAACAACAGCAATAATCAGTGTGAAAATAAGCTCCATCCAGAAAAACATTTTTTTGCTCCTTTCAGATGTGTGAAACTTCTTTTATTATATCATAAAAGCACAAACATTGCAAAAAAAAATTCCCGCAGGAAAAATCCTGCGGGAACAAAATCAACTGAGATTAGTCAGCCATTCTTTTGTAGTTTTCGTATCTTTCTAAAAGATCCTTTTCAGCCTTTGTAAACAGAGCTTCTGCTACATCCGGATATGCCTGTTTCAGCATCAGGTATCTGTTTTCACCTTCCATGAATTCACGAACGGTGCCTGTGGGTTCTTTAGAATCCAGAATGAAGGGGTTCTTGCCTTCTTCCTTCAGTTCAGGATTGTATCTCCACAGATGCCAGTAACCTGTTTCCACAGCCTTCTTCTCTTCTGCGATGGAGTTAGCCATGTTGCCCTTAGCTTTGATACCGTGGTTAATACAGGGAGCGTAAGCAATAACGAGGGACGGACCCGGGTAAGCTTCAGCTTCCTTGATTGCTTTGATAGCCTGGTTCATGTTAGCACCCAGAGCAATCTGAGCAACATAAACGTAGCCGTATGTTGTAGCAATCATACCTAAGTCTTTCTTCTTCACTTTCTTACCGGAAGCTGCTAATTTAGCAACTGCTGCGGTAGGTGTAGCTTTAGAAGACTGACCGCCGGTGTTGGAGTAAACTTCTGTATCTACAACGAAGATGTTGATGTCTTCGCCGGAAGCGATAACGTGGTCTAAGCCGCCGTAACCAATATCGTATGCCCAACCGTCGCCACCGAATGCCCAGTTAGAACGTTTTACTAAGAAGTCTGTTCTTTCAGCAATATCTTTGATACCGGGGATGCTCTGGTCAGCGTCAGCGATGAGTGCACAGATGTCAGCAGCAGCTGCGCGGGAAGCTTCAGCATTGTTCATGCCTTCAATCCAAGCTTTGAATGCGTCAGCAAGTTTTGCATCTACGCCTGCAGCGATTGCTTCGTTCATCTTAGCAGCTAAGGTTTCTCTGATCTTTCTAACTGCGATTGTCATACCTAAGCCGAATTCAGCATTGTCTTCGAACAGGGAGTTAGCCCAAGCGGGACCCTTGCCTTCTGCGTTTGTTGCGTAAGGCATAGAGGGAGCGGAACCACCCCAGATAGAAGTACAACCTGTAGCATTTGCAACCATCATTCTGTCACCAAACAGCTGTGTGATCAGCTTGATGTAAGGTGTTTCACCACAGCCTGCACATGCGCCGGAGAACTCGAGCAGGGGCTGGCAGAACTGAGATCCCTTGATGGAAGCTTTGTCAACTAAGTTATCCTTAATGGAAACTGTCATAGCGTAATCCCAGTTGTCAGCATCGTTTTCAACAGCAGCGTCAACAGGAATCATAGTGAGAGCCTGAACTTTTTCAGGACATACATTTGCACAAACGCCGCAGCCTAAGCAGTCTCTGGGGCTAACCTGCATACGGAATTTGAGGCCTTTCAGCTGAGGACCGATAGCATCCTTTGTAACGAAGGATTCGGGAGCGTTTGCAGCTTCTTCTTCGTTCAGCAGGATAGGTCTGATTGCAGCATGGGGGCAAACCAGAGAACACTGGTTACACTGGATACATTTATCCACATTCCAGGAAGGAACGTTAACTGCAACTGTACGTTTTTCGAATTTGGATGTACCCTGCATGAAGGTACCGTCTTCGATGCCTTCGAATGTGCTTACGGGCAGTTTGTTACCGCGCTGAGCGTTAACGGGTTCAACGATGTTCTTGATGAATGCAGGAACGTCTTTTTCTTCTGCAGCATCATCTTTTGCATCTTTCCATGCAGCGGGAACGTCGATTTTAACGAGTGCATCTAATGCTTTATCAACAGCCTCGCAGTTCATGGCAACGATCTTGTCACCCTTCTTACCGTAGGTCTTCTTGATAGCGTCTTTTAAGAGCGGAATAGCTTCGTCCAGCGGAATAACGTTGGAGAGCTTGAAGAATGCAGACTGTGTTACCATGTTGATTCTTCCGCCCAGACCGATAGAAGATGCGATATCAACAGCGTTGATGGTATAGAACTGAATGTCGTTTTCAGCAATGTATCTCTTCATAGCGCCGGGAAGTCTTTCTTCCAGCTCTTCGGGAGACCATACGCAGTTAAGTAAGAAGGTACCGCCCTTCTTCAGGCCTTCTAAAATATCATACTGATAGATGTATGCAGGCTTGTGGCATGCAATGTAATCAGCTTCGTCCAATAAGTATGTGGACTTGATGGGCTTTTTACCGAAACGGAGGTGAGACATGGTTACACCACCGGATTTCTTGGAGTCGTAATCAAAGTATGCCTGAGCATACAGGTCAGTGTTGTCACCGATGATTTTGATTGCGTCTTTGTTCGCACCAACAGTACCGTCGGAACCGAAGCCCCAGAACTTACAACGTGTTGCACCTTCGGGAGCAGCGTTGATTTTTTCGCCTAATTCTAAGGACAGGTTTGTTACGTCGTCCACAATACCGATTGTGAAGCCGTTCTTAGCATCGTCCTTATCCAGTTCGTTGTAAACTGCAACGATCTGTGTGGGTGTGGTGTCCTTGGAACCTAAGCCGTAACGGCCGCCGATGATCTTAGGAGCGTTAGCTTTTCCTGTGAACAGGTTGCAAACGTCTAAGTACAGAGGTTCGCCTAAGGAACCGGGCTCTTTTGTTCTGTCTAAAACAGCAATCTTTTCAACTGTTTCAGGCAGTACGTCGAAGAAGTATTTTGCAGAGAAAGGTCTGTAGAGATGAACCTTCACTACGCCGACTTTTTCGCCGCGAGCGTTTAAGTAATCTACTGTTTCTTCGATAGCTTCGCATACGGAACCCATAGCAACGATAACCTTGGTAGCATCAGCAGCACCGTAGTAGTTGAAGGGCTTGTATTCTCTGCCTGTAATCTTTGTGATTTCAGCCATGTAATCAGCAACAACATCCGGAACTTTGTCATAGAATGTGTTGGAAGCTTCTCTGCCCTGGAAGTAAATATCAGGGTTCTGAGCGGTACCGCGGAGAACGGGATGCTCGGGATTTAAAGCGTTGTCCTTGAATGCCTTTAATGCATCCCAGTCAACTAAGCTCTTTAAGTCTTCATAGTCCATAACTTCGATTTTCTGAATTTCGTGAGAAGTTCTGAAACCGTCGAAGAAATACAGGAAGGGAACACGGCTCTTGATGGATGCTAAGTGTGCAACACCACCTAAGTCCATTGTTTCCTGAACGCTACCGGAAGCTAAAAGCGCAAAACCGGTCTGACGGCAAGCAATAACGTCCTGATGATCGCCGAA
>JAFQLU010000078.1 GCA_017396465.1 Clostridia bacterium
ACCATGATCGAAATCCCCAGAGCATGTCTGACAGCTGATGTAATCGCAAACGAAGCTGAATTCTTCTGCTTCGGTACCAACGACTTAACACAGATGACATACGGCTTCTCCAGAGACGATGCCGGTAAGTTCTTAGATGCTTACTATGATGTAAAAATCTTCGAAAACGATCCCTTCGCTAAACTGGACCAGACCGGTGTTGGTAAACTGATGGAAATGGCTGTTTCCATGGGTAAAAAAGTTCGTCCCACAATGCACTGCGGTATCTGCGGTGAGCACGGTGGCGACCCTGTATCCGTTGAATTCTGCCACAACATTGGCCTCGACTACGTATCCTGTTCTCCCTTCCGCGTGCCGATCGCACGTCTGGCAGCTGCACAGGCTAAAATCAAGGCAGACAAATAATATAACGTAATTGTTTCGGGGCAAACCCGATTATAACAAAAAAGGCAAACTGAATGAAAGAATTGACCTTGTTGGAGTAAAATCCAGCGAGGTCTTTTTTTATCCAATTTTTCATAGTAACAATCTTGCTTAAACAGGCATAGATAGGGCAACATCACGCAAAAGTTCAAAATGGAGGAGCTGTGTGAATCTGTTTCAAAATCCGAGTCGCAAGCGATAAGAGTTTTTAAAAATTCTTATAAGGTTACGCCGTATTCTTATCTTTTAGATAAGAGAATTGATTTATCCAAGCAACTTTTAAAGAATACGAATTTTTCTGTCAAGCAAATTGCATATAGCTTGTGTTTCTCGGATGAGTTTTATTTTTCAAATATTTTCAAGAAAAAAGTAGGAATTTCGCCATCTGAATTCCGAAAAAGAGAATAGGTACGGCAATTTATCATGACCTTGCAGAATTTTTGTTCTGCAAGGTCATTTTTTGTGAAATTTTAACACAAAAATGTAAGGTAAAATATATTGACATGAAAAAGAAAATGTGATACAATAAACATCCCTTTAGGGGAAACTATACCTTTTTGCGCGTTTTTGCGCGCAACATTATACTTAAGAAAGAGGGATTTTTTATGAAAATCAGAAAAATTCTCGCGGCACTGGTTGCCTGCGCGATGCTCTTCAGCACTCTGTGCTTCACAGTATCCGCAACAGACGGCAATGTCGCAAAAGTCGGCGATACAGAGTACGCCACGATGGAAGAGGCACTTGCAAATTGGAAGCATAACACAGTGCTTACGCTGCTTGGCAATGCAACCCTTCCGGATGTGGTGCAGCTTGATTCAACGCAGCATCACATTTTAAATCTCGGCACGTATACATTAACTGCTGCCGAAGAAAAGAATGCGTTTGAAATTATGGCACGCGGAACGGGTCGTAGCGAGCAGAACAGCATAACCATAAATGCAGATGCTGATAATCCGGGTACTTTGGATGCTGGTAACAAGAGCTGTATTTACTATAATTATTCCAAAGGCACCGCTACCGGAGAAGATCGTCCGATTATTAAAATCAACGGCGGTAAGTTTATTGGTTCCACAGCAAGTTTATGGGGTGATACAGGTATTCATTCTGTAGGCACAGCGGCAAGAAAATGTGCAACATTAAATATTTCCGGTGGTGAATTTTTCTGTAGCATAAAAGGTGTTACAAAATCAAAGCTGTTGATTTCCGGCGGTGTGTTCCACTATCCCGTAGGGAGTCAGGGTGACTCTACAGCCCTCAGACTGATTTCCGGCGGTAAATTTAAGTCGATGGGTTTTATGACTGCAGATTCCAATAACACAAAATTCTGGTATGGTACATCCATGGCTAATTCCGATGTCGGTGTGTATGTGGACGAGAATGATTATATTGTTGTTGGTGGTCCTGTTATCACAGATAACACTGATAAAAAGTTTGGCGCGGCGATTAACAGTATAAGTGGCAAAAATGGTAATTATCTCGAATATAGTAGTGTAGCAACAGGTGATTTTTACTATGAAAGCGCTGACCTTGCACTTGGCGATGCTAAAAATGCTACATCTATTGCACTATATGAAAATGCAAACACAGATTTAAAGACAAATGAAGAAGTTACAATCAAATTGATGTCCAATGTAACCTATGAAGGTGATGTAATACTGAATAATGCAGATGCAAAGTTGTATGTCATTGCAGGGCAGAACGCGGCATTCACCGGTTCTGTTATCCCTTATAGAGGTAAAGGTCTGTATTGCTATGAAACAGAAGTAGATGGTGTTGTGGCAACGGTATACGAACAGGTAGACGACAGCACACCTGATTTTGCCGCGAAAGTAGACAACGCAGGCAATGTTCAATATTTCAAGACCTTTGAAGAAGCTTATGCTGCAGCAGAAAACGGTGCAACTGTTACTCTGTTAGCAGATGTGTTATATGATGAGGTTCTGCTGTACAGTGCTCGTTCCGGTGAACATTGGAACGGCAGTTATGCGTTTGACCTTCGTGTAACAAAAGAAATGACACTTGATTTAAATGGCAAAACAATCAAATCTGTAGGCGGTTCTGATTCAAATCATTACGCAATCATTTGCGTTGACGGAGCAGGTGACCTGACGATTACCGATAGCTCTGCCGAGAAAACCGGTGCTATCGTAAACGAAGCAACATCCACACCTGCAGGTAAAATGTCTGTTGTGCTTTATAGCGAAGCAGGTGATATCACATTAAATGGTGGTACTTATACAAACCAGGCTCAGGTGGATGGAAACTATCCCTATGTTATCGACAGTATCACAGCAGGTGATGCTTCTCTTACAATTAACGAAGGAACAAAAATCGTTGCAGACGGCTACACAGCAGTGAGAACCATGTCTCAGGGCGGAGCAGGTACACAGACCGTATCCATCAACGGTGGTGAGATTTACGGCGGTGTTCGTGCAGTCCTGAAAAATGGTGAAAAAGACGTTTTAAACTTTAATGTAACAGATGGCAAAATTTATCCGGATGCAAACGGTGATGCGATTTCTTTTGAAAACTATACAGCACCGACAGCAGACGCGGATGAAGATGCAATCAGCATTTCCGGCGGTACATTCTATGGTTCTGTTGGTATCAAAACAGATGCAAATACAGTTGTTCCGGAAACCTTTATTTCCGGTGGTACATTTAAGTTTGACGAAGAGCCTCATGTATCCGAGGGCTTTGCATCTATCCCCGGCCCCGGCGGTATCTTCTATGTTGTAAATGAAAAAGATCTGGTAACGAAAGTGACATTGTCCTTTGACGAAGTTACAACAGATAAAGAAGACGAAAAGCTGTATAACATCAACTTAACAGCAGACGGCAAGGTTATTAACCGCTTAAACACTGTTGACCTGACATTTGCGCTTTCGCAGGTGAAAGGCGGCAACAATGCATACGAAATCATCGAATCCAACTCCGAAATCGAAATCAATAACGTGAACAATGAAAAAGACCGTTATGAATTCCATTTTGAAGATAAAGATGCAGGTGTAGCAGATACAGCAGCAACCATCACAATCGGTCAGGTGAAGGTAACCGGTTACGGTACATATTCCTTCGGCGTGAAAGAAGCAGACACCAACGTAGCTCACGCAACCACTCTGCATGATAACATCGTTGACACCTTCGTTCCCGGCGGAAAGCTGGCTGACGGCACAGAGGTTGGTACTTTTGATGTATCCGATGGTACCGGTGAAGTAACCATCGAAGCTCTCACAAAGGACTTAACCGTAAATATCGCGTTCCCCAACGCAGTAAATGACAATGTGATTGCATACCAGGATATGAAGGTTGTTATCTCCGGTGACGATTTAGCACCTGTAACCATCGACCTGGGTGAAGATGCAAAGAAGACAGCAATTGAAGTAGCTGACAGAACAGAAGCAGCATACTATGCAGATTTTGTGGACGGCGCATATGTTGTAACAGTAACAGATGCACTCACAGTAAACACATCTTACGACATCACAGTTTCCGGTGCAGGCTACAGAACAGCCCGTTACACCGTTCGCATGACAGATAACAAGACCGTAAACTTCTGGAACAACGTAAAAGACGCAGAAGCTGCTGTAGAAGACGGCAAGTTCTATCAGACAAAGAACTACTTAGCAGGCGATATTGTAAAGGATAACAAGATTAACACCTACGATTTATCTGCAGTAGTTTCCTACTTCGGCGAAACAGGTTTATCTGCTACAAACAATAAGGCATATGCAAAATATGACTTAAACCGTGACGGTTTCATCGACTCCAAAGACGTTGCAATCGTTCTGGTTTCCTGGGGTAACTAATCAAGTAACAAACGTATAAAAATAACGGCATGGAACATTTCGTTCCATGCCGTTTCTTGTTGTATCTGACTGTGTGTTAAATACTCATTTCCACGAAGCAGTATCCGTCATGCCATTTTGTGGCAGGACATTCTACATGCTTCCATACACAGGGTTCTTTATAGAAAGAGCGGGGAGCAACACTGTAGCATTCGCCAATTTCTAAATGATGGGGGCCCAGCAGGTTTCTTAAGTTGTTGATTAAGGTAAGCTTCATTTCCTGCTTGCCCTCTTTTACCCATCCTTTTAAGGGAAGCTTTCCGTTTGTGAGCATCACGCGGGTTTCGCCGCCAATTTCCACACGAACTGCGTTCACGCCTTTGCGATTCAGCTCCAGAACGGGGTTTTCGCCCTGCACATCGATAGTACCAATCAAGGAAAGTTCACCACAGAAGAAGGGGAAGCCTTGCTTTTCAATGTGGGTAAGCGTAACTTCCTTTTTCGGTGCGTCTATCACGAAGCTTCCTTCGTAGCGGGATGCATCCAAGGGTAAGTCTTCCCATGTGCCCGTTGTTTCAACGGAGAAGTCACCTAAAAGATAAACCGCTTCAATTTCCATATCGTATGCCAGCTTGTTCTTTTCGCTTTCAAAGATAAAGGATTTTTCCAGGTTTTCATAGAAGGTGGGGGACTGTTCAAAATCACAGTCAAAGGAAATGGTGTTTGTGCCTTCCTGAACATACGCCGCAATATCAATCTTCCGGAAAGATTTATCTCTGAAATATCCGCAGTCAATATAGGGAATCTCTTTGCCATTTACGGTGATGGTGAAGTTTTCCGGTTTTTCGCAAACCAAGTAAAGCGTTTTGGGAACAGCCTTCATTTCCACAAAATAATCCTGATGAATCTGCACTTTGCGCTTTAAGAGATTTGCCCGCTCACAAGCGGTTAACACATAACCGTTTTTCTCTTCCAATACGCCGTCGAAATAATAGTCGCAATGGTCTAATGTCATGGTGTTGAGCGTGCCTTCTGCCACACGGAATGTGCCGGTGGGAGAGATAATGGTTTCTTTTTCCGGTGAAATGGTGTTGTCGCTCCCGTCATCAATCACCAAAAGGCTACCCCAGGGTTCGAATTCGTAGTCCTTACAGAACGGAACCGTTTCGCCGGAATAGATGTCCAGTTTTTTGCCGGAAACGGAAATGTGTGCCGTTTTGCGCTCGGAAGAGGTGTTGGTGAATAAGTGTGCCTTAAAACCGTCACAGTAGCGAATGGTGTATGTAATATCTTTTCTGTCGGTTACGGGATTTTCAGAGAGTGCGTCCACGGTTGTGATGATGCCGCCGTTTTCCGCAAACTCTTTCAGCATGCTTTCTGTGTTTGGAAGCAAGGTATCGCAGTGTGAACTGATGACATATGCATAGCTTTGGCAGCCGATGACCAGACGGTCTTTCTCCACCTTACCGTGGCGTTCCATCATAATTTCGTCGCCAAAGTGGAAGGGAATGTGCTTTTCTTCCAACTGACGGACAATGTCCATCACCTTGTCATCCAGTTCTGTAATCGCCGTTGTATCCTGATCATCATACAGTGTCCATGCGGTGGTCTGCGGATGCAGAACCAAAACCTCGGGGCGTGCCTCGCCCTTTGCTAAAACCATGCCTTCTCTGGACATGGCATCCACAAAAGCCTTATATTCGCTCCACCAAGGCTGCTGAACATACATGGCGGGCGGATAGTCACGCTTGCGGATACCTCGGTTGGAATATCCCTCCAGATGCTGACACAAAAGGTTAATGCCACGCACCATCTGCCACTCAAACATACCCTTCATTTCGTCAAAGCTCATGTTGTGACCGCACATAGCAAAGGTTTCGGAGAGAACCTGCTTCTGTCCCATCTGCTGGGAAGCAGAACCCAGCTGATGCTGAACCATGGTAGAGGTTAAGTTTCTGCCCAAGTAGTCCATACCGGGAACGTGGAAATATTCGTAATGGGGCATACAAGCGCCGTTGGAGCAAAGCTGAATCATCAGCCCCTCTTCCAGAACCAGATGCCCTGTAAACTGCATGTTGTGGCTGTCGCACCAATCGCGAATCTGCTTCATATAAGCGCAAGAGAAGAGCTCTGTTACCATTTTCCAGAACTGCACACGCACCTTTTTGTGTCCCTCAACAGGGAAGAACAAAGCATCTAAATGCTCTAAAAGATTTTCGCCGTAGCGAGCGCGGTATTCTTCTTCCATCACAAAGCTCCAGGGAATACCGTTTCTGGAAATCTGCGGTTCGTCTGTGAAAAAACCTTCCACATCGTTACCGAATTTTTCATAGTAAGGCTCATAAGAGCATTTGATAAACTCCTTGATGACGTTTTTGTCCAAGGTGTCTACATAAAAGGGGTTGATTTCATAGTAAAAATAGATGTCGCCGATCTGCGCGATGGCGGTATCCTTATGCTCAAAGCTTTTTTCATACCGCAGATATTTCTGCTGGTATTTTACACCCAAGCCGTTTACAACACCGCTGCCAAAACCGCTGGGCCAGCCGTTTTCGTCATACGCCCATGCGCGCATACCGCACTCTTCTGCGGCGTCTACCGCGGTTTTTACGTTGTCGAACCATTCCTTGCCCATGTATTCTGTCATCAGACCGCCACGGGCGTGCATGAAGAAGCCACCAATGCCGACATCGTGCATCTTGTGAATTTGTTCTGCGGTTTCCTCGGTTGTCAGTTTTTCGTTCCAGCTCCAAAACGGAATAGGACGGTATTTTGCCGGTACATG
The DNA here is from genome assembly GCA_017396465.1 of Clostridia bacterium. Taxonomy (GTDB): domain Bacteria; phylum Bacillota; class Clostridia; order UBA1381; family UBA9506; genus Congzhengia. Next base: position 6,997 of record JAFQLU010000078.1, read on the forward strand.
TTTAAAATCCATATTCATTCTCCTTTTCAGCCGATTACTTTATATCCCTGATCTTCTACGGTTTTCGTAAGAAGTGCATCGTCAACATCTTTGGAAAGTGTGATAACAGCGGTGCCGCTTTCGTGACTGGGAACAACATTTTCCACGCCGTCTAATTCTTCCAACACCTTCTTTACACGTGCCTCACAGTGAGGACACATCATGCCTTCAATCTTCAATGTTTTTTCCATGGATTTTGCCTCCTTTTTCTGTCTGATAGGTTTATCTTTTTTGTTACTGTAAACGTTGAGTAAGTTGAGCCTTAAAGCGTTCGTTACCACGCAGAAGCTGGAAAGGCTCATGGCGGCGGCACCAAACATGGGATTTAAGGTCAGCCCGAACAAAGGAATCCAAACGCCTGCCGCAAGAGGAATGCCTATGACGTTATAAATAAATGCCCAGAACAGGTTTTCGTGAATGTTGTGAAGTGTGCCACGGCTGAGTCTTAAGGCAGCAGGAACATCGCGTAAGCTGTTTTTCATCAGAACAATATCGGAGCTTTCCACCGCAACATCTGTTCCGGCGCCGATGGCAATGCCGATATCCGCTGAGGTTAAGGCAGGGGCATCGTTGATGCCGTCACCCACCATGGCAACCTTGCCCTCTTTCTGATATTTGCGGATGATTTCTTCTTTTCCGTCGGGCAGAACGCCGGCAATCACTTCATCCACGCCGGTTTGCTCTTTCACGGCGTTTGCCGTCTGCTTATTGTCACCTGTCAGCATAATCACTCGGATGCCCATTTGCTTCAACTCACGGATGGCTTCGGGGCTGTCTTCCTTTATCCGGTCCGCAACGGCAATGACGCCCAAAAGGCATTCACCTTTTGCAAAATAAAGGGGCGTTTTTCCCTGTTTTGCCAATGCTTTCGCCGCGTTTTCCGCTTCCTGCGGAACCGTAAGTTTTCGGGAAAGAAAAGCTAGATTTCCGCCTGAAACGGTTTCACCGGAGATTTCTGCCGTCAGTCCGTTTCCGGGAACGGCGGTGAAGTTTTCTGTATCGGTCAACGAAAGCGAAAGTTCTTCTGCTTTTGCCACAATAGCTTTTGCCAAAGGATGCTCGCTTTTGCTCTCCAGCGCATAGGCAAGGGAGAGAAGAGTGGTTTCATCCGTTTCGCCTAAGGGTATAATATCGGTAACCACAGGTTTTCCTTCTGTGATGGTTCCGGTTTTATCTAAAGCCACAATCCGGATTCTGCCTGCTTCTTCCAATGCCACAGAGTTTTTAAACAAAATCCCGTTTTTGGCACCAACACCGTTTCCCACCATAATGGCAACCGGTGTTGCCAGCCCCAAAGCACATGGACAGCTGATGACTAAAACGGAGATGCCGCGCGCCAGCGCAAAGCCAAAGGCGCTTCCGCATAAAAGCCAGATGATAATGGTAAGAACCGCGATAGAAATCACCGCCGGAACAAACACGCCTGACACTGTGTCGGCAACCTTGGCAATAGGTGCTTTGGATGCGGCACTGTCGGAAACCATCTGAATGATGCGGGAAAGAGCAGTGTCTTCGCCAACATTGGTTGCCCTGCATCGGATATAGCCGGACTGGTTCACTGTTGCGGCAGAGATATTGTCGCCCACGGTTTTATCTACAGGGATGCTTTCCCCGGTTAAAGCAGATTCGTTGATGGCACAAAATCCTTCCACGATTTCTCCGTCTGCCGGTACGGCGCCGCCGGGTTTTACAATGAAAATATCGCCTTTTTTTACTTGGTCTGCAGGAATTTCAGTTTCCACGCCATCGCGCAAAACAATTGCCGTTTTGGGCGCTAAATCCATCAGACTTTTTAAGGCGTTGGTGGTTTTGCCCTTGGAGAGTGCCTCCAGCATTTTGCCTACGGTGATGAGTGCTAAAATCATGGCAGCGGATTCAAAATAAAATTCATGCATATAAGCATGAACGGCGTGAGTGTCGCCGTGAAGCTGTGCATCGGTCATCAGAAACAGGCAAACGGTGCTATAGATAAAAGAAGCGCCGGATCCTAAAGAAACCAATGTATCCATATTGGGCGCACGGCTTATGAGCGCTTTTGTGCCGCTGATAAAAAAGTCCTTGTTTATCACCATCACAATGGCAGAAAGCAGAAGCTGAAGCAAGCCGATTGCAATGAAATTTCCGTCAAAAAATGAAGGCAAGGGCCATCCCCACATGGAGTGCCCCATGGACACATACATTAAAAGAATCAAAAAGACAAGGGAAGCTATAAGCCTTTTCCGAAGCCTCGGCGTTTCACGGTCGGCGAAGGGGTCTTCCTTTGCGCCTTCCTTCGGGGCACCTTTTTGGGCAGCACCATATCCTGCCGCTTCTACGGCTTGTATGATGGAAGAAGGGGAAGCGGTGCCTTCCACAACCATCGAATGTGTCAGCAGGTTCACGGAGCAGGAGGTAACGCCGGAAACACTTCCGACCGCCTTTTCCACGCGTGCGCTGCAGGCAGCGCAGCTCATGCCCGTTACTGTATATTGTTCCATGATATTCCTCCTGTTTGTATTGTTTTTTTTCTTTCTTTATTATATCGCAGAACGAAAATTCTGTCAAGAATTCATGCGGGTTTTACAGACGGAAAATAAGAAATTTTTCCGCAAAAAAACACCGGAAATATACTGCAAGAAAGATGCCTGCAGATATCCCGGTGTATATTTTTATGTTCGTTTTATCATTTGTGCGCCACACTTTTTGCAGGTAATGCGGATTTTCCCTTTTCCTTTGGGGACGCGGGAATAGGTGCCGCAGGATTTACACTTAAAGTAACGGTGGGTTTTGTCGGTGTGCACTTGCTTATAAGTTGAGAATTTGCGAAAAAGCTTTCCACGGATTTTATAGTATTTGGAAAGCTCCTGTTGGCGTTTGTATATATTTTTGGAAAACATGCGGAAATATGCCCACAAAAACAAAATCCAGGAACAGATATTCAAAAATCGCAGGAAGGGCAGATAGGATAAAATCAAAAGTGCGAGCCCTGCGTAAACCATTGTGCGTGATAGTTCGTCGCCACCGTACCGCCCGTACATAAACCGCATAAAGCTTTCTCTGAATCTGTATAAAAAATTGCGCATGCTCATCTCTCCATTTCTTATTCATCTTTATTATACTGCGGAATTTAAGCTTCGTCAATTCAGCAGGACGAAAATTCACACCTTAGTCAAACTTTTTTTATTGACAGATTTTTTCCTGCGTGATACAATGAAATCAAAGAAGGATCAAGGAGGAAAACCATGCCTTTTGATTATGCAGTGTTTATGAAAGCGGACAGACCTCTGGTGCGGGAATACCGCAAGGAAAACGATGCAATACAATTCCGTAAAAAGGTGTACCTGACAAAAACGGAAAACGCAACGCTTTATGTTTGCGGCCTGGGCTTTGCCTATTACTACATCAACGGCAAAAAAGTGAGCGAAGACCTTTTTACCGCCCCGGTCAGCAACTATAATAAAACGCTTTGGTACAATGTGTACGATGTGTCACACCTGCTCCAAAAAGGAGAAAATACGTTTGCCGTGATTTGCGGCAACGGCTGGTATAATGAAAGTATGTCCTCCGATTGGTTTTATCATAAAGCAACCTGGCGCGATGTGCCGAAGGTGCTTCTGCGCCTTGCGGTTTGCGGCGAAACCGTTCTGGTTTCGGACGATACATGGAAGTGCAAAAAAGATGAGGCCATCTATTTTAATCAGCTTCGGAACGGCGAATATTTTGATGCACGAAAATATGATGCCCGATGGAATGCGCCCGATTATGACGATTCCGGTTGGGAATCCTCTGTCCGCGATGTGATGCCGCCTGCAGGAACCCTTCGGGAATGTGTCTGCGAGCCTATCCGGGAGCACGAGATTTATCCTGCTGTTTCTGTTCGGAAAAGTGGTGAAAACAAATATCTTTTTGATATCGGGCAGAATATATCCGGTTATATCCGTCTGGAAACAACGGGAAAAAACGGAGGTGTGCTCACCATCCGATATGCCGAAGCAATTGGCGAAGACCTTTCCTTAAAGCTTGGCGATATTCCGCGTCCTTATCAGGAAGGCGAGATGATGACGGACCGCGTTATCTGCTCGGGTGAGCCGATTGTGTGGTCGCCGATTTTCACCTATCACGGATTCCGTTATATTGAAATAGAAGGCTTGATGGATGTGGAAAGCACCAAGGTTTCCGGCGTGTTCGTGCATCAGGACATAAAGAGAAAAACTTTTTTTTCCTGTTCCGACCCGTGGCTGAACCGTTTGTTTGATGCCGGTGTGAAATCGGTATATTCCAATATGTTCTATCAGCTCACCGATTGTCCCACCCGTGAAAAGCTGGGATGGACTAATGATGCGCAGGCGTCGACAGGGCAGATACTTTTAAACTTCCACGCGGAAATGTTTTTTAAAAAATGGTACCAAGATATTTTAGATGTCCAGATGCCGGACGGTGCCCTTCCCGGCATTGTTCCCACATCGGGCTGGGGGTATGCATGGGGAAACGGCCCGGTTTCCGACGGCGTGTTATTTGAAATTCCCTACAGAATGTATCTGCACACGGGATGCGGCAAAATGCTGAAAGAGGCTCTGCCTTATATGAAAAAATATCTGGCGTATCTGGAAAGAAGAGCAGACGAAAACGGGTTTGTGTCCTTTGGTTTAGACGATTGGTCTGCGCCTTTTGACCAACACAAAACGCCGATAGAGCTGATTAACGCATCGCTTATGGTGTTTTTCTATCGGGTAGCAGAGCTTGCAGCCCGCCTTGCCGGAGAAAAAAACGGTTTTGAGGAAAAGGCAGAAAAACTGTGCCAAACCGTGATGAAAACATATATAGATAAAGACGGCACCTGCCGTGTGAACACGCAGACTGCCCTTGCGCTTCTGATTTATTTTGATCTTTATGAAAATCTTGAACCATTAAAAGAGCAACTTCATGACCTGGTAAAGCAGAATCACTACCACCACGATTGCGGTATGGTGGGCATCCGAAGGTTATATACTGCTCTTGATATCTGCGGGTTGCAGGAGGTGGCATACAAGATTCTTTCAGCAGAAGACGTTCCCGGTTACCGTGTGTGGTTTGAAAACGGAGCAACCACGCTTTGGGAGCGCTGGCAGGACGGCGCAACGCCTGATTCCAGAAACCATCATATGTACTCCGGTTTTATGGCGTGGCTTGTGCAAACGGTGTGCGGTCTTTCTATCGATAAGAGCAAATCGGGCGAGAAAGTTTATCTGCTTGCGCCTTATATTTTACAGGATTTGACCTGGGCAGAATGCATCCACGAAACATCGGAGGGAGAGCTTTTTGTCCGCTGGGAAAAGGAAGACGGAAAAACAAAGCTTTCTGTCAGAAAACCGAAAAACATCACGCTTCTTTATCAGGGAAAACCAATTCAGCAGAATGAGATCGCAATGATAATGTAAAGAAAAGCACGGAACAATTTGTTCCGTGCTTTTCGCGTTAAATTGTTTTTTTGATGTGGTTGATAAGACCAAGGCACCCGGCGGAAACATCCCGGTAGGTCACATCAAAGTCGCCGGTATACCAGGGGTCAGCCACCTCACCGCCGCCGGCAAAGTCCATCAGGAGTGAAACCTTATGCAAGGTGTCCTCTCCGATTATGCGACTCAGATTTCTTGCGTTCCATGCGTCCATGGCAATGATGTAGTCATAAGAATCGTAATCGGCGCGGGTAATCTGAACCGCCTGCCTTCTTGCAAAAGGAATATGGTGCTTTTCTAATATTTTGCGGGTGCCGTGATGAATATCGTTGCCAATCTCTTCCCGGCTGGTGGCAGAAGAGGCAACCGTGATTTGAGAGGATAATCCATCTTTTTCAATCATATCCCGCATCACAAATTCTGCCATGGGACTTCTGCAGATGTTGCCGTGGCAGACAAACATAATTTTTATCATAACATTTTCCTTATTTTTATCATAACATTTTCCTTTGTTTTAATATCTGAATAGGTTATTCTGCTAATGTGTACTGAAACATTTCACTGTGAATCCGGCTTCCGATGTCTGCGCCCTCGGGCAGAAGCGCCATAGCAATGAAAACCTCACCGCCGGTTTCAATATCTTTTAAATAGGCGTACTCGCCTTCTATGCGGTCCAGAATGTAATCTTTTGGTTCCATGGTGTCTCCTTTTTGGCTTACGGCTCCAATGAAATGAAAATCAAAGCATTTTCATCTTCATAAGCCTCATCTGCAACCAGTGTTGCTGTTTTTTTGGTCAGATTGTACGCGGTTGTATGAAGGGTACAGAGTTCTTTCCCGTCAAAATATACCCATTTGCGTCTGGAAAACCTGGATAACACATGGATAGCATCTGCTTCGTTTGCGACAATGCCGTTTGTTTCCTTTAAATCCAGATATAGATTTTCATAGCGGTCATATCCTTCCATTTCACCGCCATCGTTGTAATATCCCGGTTCTAAAATAGAGTCGGTCATCCACTGATAAGAAGCATTTTCTTCACGGGTTCCTACATAGGAATCGAATTCGTTGTAGTGAACCTTCAGTTCACGGACAGAACCGTCGTTATCCAGTGTGTCCGTTGTGGGAGCAAGCCACTCTAAAACGGCGCTTTTTCCGGTGCTGTCGGCAATGAAATAATGATAGGAACAGTTGCCGGAATCATGTAAGTCATAATGGGAAATCATGGAAACTGCTTCGTCCACGTTATCGGCATAATCTAATACCATACGAATCAGCGTTGTTGTGGTCAGATCCGGTCGGTCGGTATTCTGATTGGTAGGAACATTGCCCTGCCCCTGAAACGTTGCAGAAAAACTGCAGCTGACGCCGGCGTCATTCATTCCCTCTAAAGGAACATAAGGTGCGGCAAGACACATAAGCTCTTCGTCCTGTGTCATCACACCGTTTTTGGCACGAACACCCAATACGTTTAAATCCACGATAGAAACAGAAGCGTGTCTGCCTTCGTTTTTATCCGTGTATACAATGCACAGATTGCTGTCCGTGTTGTCGTAGTTTCCGGAAAAAAGCACATCTTTATTCTGCGCTTCGGTGGTGAAAGTTGTCCTGCTGACAGAGGAGAAGGAAAGCTGGGGAGCATTGGAACCGTGTATAACGTTTTCGGCAAGAAATTCTGATAATTCTCGGGTGCTTTTCACACCACCGTGGTTCATGAATTTCTCAAATGCGAAATCACCTTTGACGCGCATTTCGTAAACCGCTCCACCATCGCGACTTTCATCTCCCGGATAGATTTTCCGAATGCCGGAAAGCGTTCTGATTTCATGATGCCGTGCTGCAAATATAATTGCAAGTGCTACAATCAGCAAAAGTAAAATGCCGACGATTCCAAAAACGATTTTTTTCCAAAGTTTCATCTATCTGATTTCATTCCTTTCCTATTTGTGACCTATGTCTGGCACACCACAAAATTATACTATAATTCTGAAGAAAAGTCAATAAGGCTGCACACATTCTTCCGCCACTTGATGAAATATAAAAAATGTGATATACTAATAACAGAAAGAAACGGAAGGGAGCGTAAATATGAAAGAGAGAATATGTCTTTGTATCGACCTGAAAAGCTTTTACGCTTCCGTAGAATGCGTGGAGCGGGGACTGGATCCCATGACCACAAATCTTGTGGTGGCAGACCCGGAGCGGTCAGACAAAACCATCTGCCTTGCCATCACGCCTGCCATGAAGGATCTGGGGATTCATAACCGTTGCCGCGTGTTTGAAATACCCAAAAATGTGCCGTATATCATGGCACCGCCGCGGATGCAGAAATATATTGACTATGCGGCAGAAATCTATGCTATTTATCTTTCTTATATATCCAAAGAGGATATCCATGTGTATTCCATTGACGAGGTGTTTTTGGATGTAACGGATTATCTTTCCATGTACCGTATGACGGCAAAAGAACTGGCGCAAAAAATGATGGGCGAGGTGTATGAAAAGTTGGGCATCCGTGCCACCTGCGGCATCGGAACCAACTTGTATCTTGCGAAAATTGCGCTGGATATCACAGCAAAGCATTCACCGGATTTTATCGGGTATCTGGATGAAGAAGCCTACCGCAAGAAATTATGGAATCACACACCGCTGACTGATTTCTGGCGCATAGGAAAAGGTACAGCGAACCGCCTTCTTAAGATGGGAATCACCACCATGGAAGGAATTGCGACCTGTCGGGAAGAGCTTCTGTACCATAAATTCGGCATCGACGCGGAGCTTTTAATAGACCACGCGTGGGGGAGAGAACCGGTCACAGTTGCGGATATTAAAGCATACAAGCCGAAAACAACCTGCCTGACCTCAGGGCAGGTTCTGATGCGGGATTACGCCTTTGAAGAAGGCAGACTTGTAGCAAAGGAAATGATGGATCAGCTATGCCTGGATATGGTAGAAAAGGGTGTCACAACTAAATCCGTCACGTTATATGTAGGATATTCCAATGCCCTCAAGCAAGACCCTGTCCGCGGCAGCACGCTTTTAGAAACTCCTACCAATGCAGATGTGGTTTTGATTCCTGCTATTTCCGAGCTCTTTGAGCGGATTGTGGATAAAAATCTGCCTGTCAGAAGAATGAATATTTCTTGCAATAACCTGACGGAGGAAAAGGTGGAAAGTGAGCAGCTGAGCCTTTTGGAGGAGCCCAAGGATACGGAGAAAAATCATGTGATACAGGAAACCATTCTGCAGGTGAAAAAGCAGTTCGGGAAAAATGCGGTATTTCGTGCCAGTGACCTGCAGGAGGGGGCAACGGCTCTGGAACGGAACCGACAGATCGGAGGACACAAAAGTGGCGAGTAAACCAAAACAGAAAATGCCGGTAGCAGACCGTGCCAAGCAGTTCATGCCTTTCTCGGCACTAAAGGGACTGGAGGATGCGCTCGCCGCAAAAGAGCGACAGATTGTGGATAAAAAAGAACTGTCCGAGGATGGCGCAGAGCTTCTTTCCCGAAAGTTAAGTGAAATGAAAATCGGAGATTTTGCGCGTATCACCTATTTTTCCGACGGGGAATACATCAGCTGTGATGGCAGAGTCACGAAGATAGATGAGGTGTATAAAGAGATAACCGTTGTCAAAACCGTGATTCCGATTGAAGATATATATGATATCGTGCTTGGTGAAAAAACAAACGAAAAACCGTGAGGTTAGGCGGGGCTTCGTAAAACAGTTATTTTGAAAAATGCTTGAAAACGACTGTTTTCAAGGGACGGCGTGACTTCGGTCACGCCGTTTCCTTTTTCGCAAGTTCTTCCAAAGGGATAAAGCCGATGCCGTCATACTGAATGTGG
>JAFQLU010000079.1 GCA_017396465.1 Clostridia bacterium
ATAAGATATATCGGCACAATCCGACAAAATAATCGGAAGATAGGATGCAAAGTAAATCGCCAGCGGAATGATAACAAAGAACAAAACCGCCGCCAGAAGCGTTTTTACCGTGTTGGGCACAAAGGTGCGGATGACTTTTTCGCTGTCTCCCACCAATCGTCCGTCCTTTGCCGCGCGGTACTCCGAAAACCGACGGAATAAGGTGGCAAAAAACATCACGCACAAGCCGATGCCGGCATACACACCCTGCCATTTCACCGCAATGCCGATGCCGAAGAACAATCCGCTTAAAAACAGAGGCAACAGCGTCTTTTTTACACCGGTCTGGTAAAAGTTCAGCCGGATGAACCGATACATGAAGCCGTACATCAGCATCACGAAAAACGCCGTGTAGGAATCAATGGTTGCAAGCCTTGTCTGCGCAAGGTGCATAAAGTCAAAGGTAAAAATCGCGCAGGCAAAAAACGCCCATTTGGTGGTTTTTAAAAGCTGTTTTGCCAGCATATACACCGCCGGCACCATCAAAACGCCGCACAAGGTTCCGAAAAACCGCCAGCCAAAGGGATTCATGCCAAAGAGCATAATGCCAAGGCCTATAATCAGCTTGCCCAAAGGCGGATGCGTGTTTTCATAAGGCCACATACCATGGATATATTCATAAGCGGTACGGGGGTGATACACCTCGTCAAAATAGGTGCCGTCGTACCATGTGTATTCATAAAGCGCGGTGTCGGGCTCATCGAATAAAGCCTGTGCCGTGTCATTTCCCTGATACACCGCTTTCGGCAGAAGTAATCTTTGATTTTCATCGTAGCAGGCGATTTCTTCCATATAGAAATTTCCCTCGTCCACGGAAATCTTCAGATATCTGCCTGCTTCGTCTGCATAAAAGCCTGTCCAGTCGAACACGGAATCTACCGTAAGCTCGGTTTCATCGCCAAATACAAGCTCTGTTCCACCGGTAATATCTGCATTTCCGCCAAAGGAAACCGCCAGATTCCGCTCTACTTCGCTGTCGGAATCCCGTCTGTCGATCCAGCCAAGGAAAAAATTGACGCGATGAAACATTTGCTCCTCGCCAAAATCCAGAATGACGCTTTCCTGCGGCTCCGTGGGGAACCATCCGGATTCCGGTGCCTTAAGTGAGCCTAAATGCCAGAATGCAGACACACCGTAAACCAAGGTCAGAACCAACATAATAAATACATCTTTCCGGGTATACCGCACCGATTGTTTCGGCGGCTTGATGCACAGAATTTTAGGCGGAAGAGCTTCTGCATGTTTTCTTTCATCCCATATTATCATGCGGAACCATATAGCCGCAAGATACACATAAAGCGCAATGTGTACCCAGGATACAGCAATAAACGCACCTTCGGAAAATGTGATAATTTCTTCGTTGTCCAAAAGCACCAGCCCCGTCTGCAAAAAGCTGATAACAGAGGTGGCACCGAATGCAAAGAGCATTCTTTTATCTTTCGTAATGATATACGTAATCAGCAAAATCAAAATCAGCGGAAACAGATACCGTTCATGCATCATATGAGCCGTCATATAAATGCTGATGACGGTGAATCCGCCGAGCATAAACACGGCAGAACGGTTTTTGGAGAAAAGCACACCGCCGCCTACCGCCAGAGAAGTGAGAATAATTCCGATAAATCCCCAGCTTTTATAGGAGATTCCCAAAAAGGTGAGGGTTACATCCTCCCAGTTCAAGCCAAACGCACCGAAGAAGTTGGTTGCGTTTAAGGATGCGTAAGGGTACTGCCCTGCCGCATCGGTATACAGACTGAAAAACCGTGGAAAGTCCAGCCCGAAAATGGGAACGGCGCTTAAAAATACTACCACCGCCGAAAGTCCTAATCCTGCCAAACAATGAAGAAGTGTTATTATTTTCTTCTCTTCCTTCATTTCTGTTATCACATCAAAAAGAGCGCAAAAACCCAGAAGCGGCAGGAAAATCAGCATCTGCGGTTTTGTGAGCATGCCCACCGTAAAAGCAAGCACGCCCTGCATGTACCGTTTCCGGTACACGGCATATAACAGCCAAAAAATAATTAAGGTATATAATCCGTCAATCTGTCCCCAGAAAACGGAGTTTAACACATATGCGGGATTTACCAGCATCAGAAGTCCTAAAATATTTGCCTGACGGGGTGTGGTTTCCCTGCTTGCTATGCGGTACACCAGCAGCACCGTAGCCGCGTCCGCTAAAATGGGCACCAGCTTAATCAGCGCAATGTATAAATCCGTGCCGTAAGTAATGTGGAATCTTCCGCAGAATCTGCCGATGATTGTCAGCACATACAAATAAAGCGGCGGATAATCCACATAATAATTAGCGCCCGTCTCCCCGTAAAACTCGGTAACGCTTTCGTACCGTCCTAAATCTGCCCACGCCGTAAACAGGCTCATGTCGGAGGAATGACCGTAAAACTGCGGCGAAAGCCATATTTTAAAAGCCGTAACCAACAAAACAGCCGCAGCAAAAAAGAACGGCTCCGATTTTCTGCCGTTTAAAAGAACATTTTCACTTTTTAGCACTCTGTTTGCTCCGAAAAGCAAAAGAACATAAAGAGCCGCGTAAATGGTTAAGTTGTTCAAGCTGTTCCTCCGATAATGCGGGAGGGAGCCTTAAAAGCTCCCTTTCCACATCTTTTATTTCTTTACTGCTTGATTTCATCGTACAGTGTTTCCATCGCCGTGCGCAGCTGGTCATCCTGCGAAATCTCCAGCGATGAGATATCTGCTTTTAAGTCATCAGGCAGATCTACCTCAATATCAGGGGTAATGCCCTTTTTATCAATACAATCCCCCTTAGGCGTGTAGAACCTGGAGTCGGTAAGATAAATTGCCGTATCCTCCGAAAGCATATACGGTCTTTGTCCTACCGCTTTACCATAGGTCTTCATTCCCACAATTTTCGCCACGCCCAGAGCCTGGGTACTGCCTGCCATCAGCTCTGATGCACTGGCTGTGCCTTCGTTGACCAGAATTACCATAGGAATATTGATCCATTTGGCGTCGGAATAAAAATACTCCCGTTCGCCTTTGTTGTTCTCTAAATAAGCAATTGTGCCCTTGGGCAGAAGCTTATCCGTCATGCGGATCACGCTGTCGGCATAGCCGCCGGGGTTGCTTCTTAAGTCGATAATCAGTCCTTTTGCCCCGTTTTGCAAAACATAGGACAACCCTTCGTCAAATTCGTCCACTGTTCCCATTTTAAAGGAAGAAATGCGGATATAGCCTACGTTATCATCCAGCATTTTGTGAGATACCGTATCCAGAGGGATAATATCCCTTATAATGTCTATCTCCAGCTCTTTTCCGTTTCGTAAAATATACATCTTAACAGAGGAGCCTTTTTTTGCTTCATCTCCGCGAATGTGATCAATCACGGCATCGTAGCTTTCCGCCGTAACCTTCAGATTGTCCACCTTAGTGATAACATCCCCCGGCAGAATTCCCGCTTTTTGTGCAGGAGATCCGTCGGTGGGTGCAATAACGACGAGCTGATCTGCCTCGGTATCATACGACACGGTTACGCCAACACCTATATACTCCTCTTCCATCGTTTCCGCATAAGAATCGAATGCGGTTTCGTTCAGGTAGGAGGAATAGGGATCCTCCAGGCTGGCAACCATGGCAGTGATGGCATAGTCCTCCATCTTTTTCTGTTGCTCTTCTGTCAAAGGGTCCACATAGCACTCCGAAATAATATCCCTTGCTATGGAAATTGTATCATAGTTGCCGTGCAAAGCCCAAACAATAAATCCGACACAAACACAGAGCAATGTGGCAAAAAAAGTTACAATTGCCGTCAGTATGATATGTTTTTTGCTAAACAACGTTTTTGCATCTCCTTCAAACTATTTCAGGTATGCCATAGGATCAGTGGTTTTACCATTCAGGAGCACCTCAAAATGCAGATGGTTACCGGTGGAGTTACCGGTTGTACCGACTAAGGCAATAACCTGTCCGCGCGTTACCTTCTGCCCCTTGGTTACCAGAAGCTTTCTTGCATGACCATACAGCGTGGAAACACCGTTTCCGTGGTCGATGATAACGCAGTTACCGTAACCACCGTTCCAGGTTGCACGGATAACCGTTCCAGCTTCTGCCGCCAAAATGTTGGTGCCGCCGGGCGCCGCCATATCCACACCGCTATGGAACTTCTTCGTTTTATAAATGGGATGGATACGGTATCCGTAGGGAGAAGAAATTCTGGTGTAGCTGGGAGCCGGCCAACAGAACTTCCCACCGGTGTATTTTACCGTGGGAGTTGTGCTCTTGGAAAGCTCCGGTGCAACAGAGTTTTTCAGTTTTTCTTCCTCTGCACGCGCCGCTTCATATACTTTTTTGTACTTTTCAATATCTGCGTCCAGCGTTTTCGTCAACGCTTCTTTTTCTTCCAGCTTGTCCTGCAGGGTATTTTCCTTATCAGCCGCAATCACTCTTGCTTCTTCCTGCTCGGCTTTTCTGGTTTCCACAACGGCTTTTGCCGCTTCTACACCGTTTTTCAGCTCCACCATTTCGTCGATAGCCGCCATGTCGTGCTGCGTGATTTCATGAATGGTTTCCAGATTAATCATAAATTCTGAAAAGCTTTTGGAGGACAAAAGAAGCTCCAGATAAGAAAGTGCAGAGGTTTCGTCCATAGAACGAAGCACCTGCTTGAAGGATTCGTCCTGCGCTTCGATATTCTTTTCGTATTCAGCAATTTCGTCCTCTTTGGTTTTAATTTCCGCATCCGCTTCTTCGATAATGGTGTCGATTTCGTAAATTTCTGTCTGGACAATATCGATTTCGCGGTTTAACTGCTCACTCTGCGCCACCACATCGTCTTTCTGTTTTTCTGCCTGTTTGATTTTGTCCAGCGCTTCCTGCTTTTCCTTGCTGGCAGCTGTAATTTTTTCCTGAACGGTTGCAGCGAATACATGTCCTGCATCAAATCCTGTCAGACAGACAGGAGCGCACAGAACACACAGAAGCAATACTGCAATCCATTTCTGTTTCATTTTCATAAACAATCTACTCCTTTAAAAGCATCTCATAAGCCTTCTCGAACTGGCGGTCAACCTCCATCTCGGCTTTTGTGATTTCATTGTTCAGGGCATTTTGCGTTGTGTAGTCCATCACGCCGTACACAAACAATCCCACACTTTCCTGGAACTGCTCCGTTGCCTTTTGGGTTAATGTATCAAACACGCCGTCCACCTTGCCGGGGAAATATCCTAAAACCTCCAGACGCTCCTCAATTGCCAGGACATCGTCAGCCCGGTCTCCCACAGAGTATCTGTCGCTGATGGTCATGGGCGTGAGATTGGATGCGTCATAAGGCACTATCGCATTTTTCACTCGAACATCCGGCGTGATGCCCACACCGTTGATTTTACCACCGTCCGGTTTTGTAAACTCCGCAACGGAAAGCTTGATATCGCCCAAGGGCATTCCGGGAGGGCTGTTTAAAAGCATAAACTCCTGCATGCTTCCCTTACCGAAGGTTTCTGTGCCAACCACCTTTGCCAGTCTTAAGTTCTGCATACAGCCTGCAAACAGCTCTGATGCGCTGGCACTGTTTTCATTGGCGAGAATGATGATGTCGCGTTTCGGCTTTAAAGTAAAGCTCGCGTTGGACTTATATTCCATATTATAACGGGCATTGTTATACTCAATTTTGGTCAGCACTTTCCCCTTCGGAACAAACATGCTTAAAATATTGATAACGCTACTAAGCTCACCGCCGGGATTATCACGCACATCAATAATCATTTTTGTGATACCGCGTGTGCGGAATTCTGCCAACACCTTTTCCATAGAATCAACGGTGCTGGAGGCAAAGTTACTGATATAAATATATCCCACATTGCCTTCTTCCACGGTATAACCCACAGTTTCCACGCCGATGGGGCGACGCACAATGGTCAGCGCAATCGCTTCCTCGCCGCGCAGAACCTTCAGGTTCACATGGGTTCCCGCTTCGCCTCGTACCATGGAGCTTACCTCATCGGTGTCTTTACCGACAATGTTTATGCCGTCTACCTCAAAGATAACATCCCCCACCTGCATGCCTGCTTCATACGCACTGCCGTCGGGATTTACCTCTAAAACAGCAATGCCGTTTTCCGCCTGCTGGATGGTGACGCCGATGCCTACATAAATCTGGTCTACCGCATAAATGAACGCTTCCAGCTCTTCTCTGGTAAAATACTCGGAATATTTGTCCAACGTATCCGTTGCTGCGGTGATGGATCCTTCCAAAAGCTCGGGGTGTTCGCTCATCACATAGTCTAAAACTGCCTCGTACATTGCTTCTTTGTCCGCGCCAAACCGATAATCCTTTGCAATCTGGTTAATAATTCCTTTTATGTAGCGCGCCGAAATTTTTCCGGCAATTTCATGCTCGGTCAGTTCGACTTCTTCCTCGGCAAAAGCCAATGCCGGAGTAACAAGCATCAGACCGGCAAGAAAAGCCGCTATGATTTTTTTCATTTTTTTCACGATACAGCCTCCTTTCAAGGAATGCTTTTTTATTTCTTACATATGCTCCGGTGCGGCGATGCCCATTGCTGTCAGGGAGTTTTTGATAACCTGACCGCAGGATGCAACCAGCTTGAGGCGTGCTTCTGCCAAAGCCTTGTCCTCACAGTCTACCTTGCACGCACCGTAGAAGCCATGGAACGCAGATGCTAAATCCATAGCATATTTTGTGATTTTGCTGGGTTCGCGGATGATAGCCGCCTGACGGATTTCTTCGGGGAATCTTGCGATTTCCTTCATCAGCTCGATTTCCTTGGGATCAGACAGTAAGGATGCGTCCAGCTCTTTAAAGGATTTTACGGTAACATCCTTGTTTGCCAGCATCTTGATAATACCGCAGATTCTTGCGTGTGCATACTGCACATAGAATACCGGGTTATCGCTGGACTGGCTGACAGCCAGCTCCAAATCAAAGTCAAAATGGCTGTTTGCCTGACGGAGGTTAAAGAAGAATCTCGCCGCGTCCACGCCGATTTCTTCTAAAAGGTCACCTAAGGTGATAGCTTTACCGGTACGCTTGGACATTCTCACCGCCTCGCCGTCACGCACCAGACGCACCAGCTGCATTAAGATGACTTCTAAACGGTCGGGTTCAACGCCCAGCGCCTGCATTGCAGCCTTAAGACGAGCCACATGACCGTGATGGTCTGCTCCCCAGATATCGATTGCGGTGTCAAAGCCGCGGTCAATCAGTTTGTTTTTATGGTATGCGATATCTGCCGCAAAGTAGGTTACAAATCCGTTTGCACGAACCAAAACATCGTCTTTCTCCAGACCGAATTCCGTTGCCTTAAACCAGATAGCACCTTCTTTTTCGTAGGTGTAGCCGCGCTTTGTCAGCTCTTCCACGGTTTTCATAACATCGTTTGCCTCGTGGAGCTTGCTTTCATGGAACCATACATCGTAGTTGATGCGGTATGCTTCCAGACCTGTTTTTAATGCATCGATATTTTTATAAAGTGTTTCTTCAATCAGCTTCTTCTTCAGCTCTTCATCGGGAGCATTCACATAAGCATCGCCGTGTTTTTCAGCAAACACCTTTGCATGTTCTTTTACATCGTCGCCATGATAGCCGTCCTCGGGGAATTCCACGGCATCCTCGCCTAAAATCGCCTGACGGTATCTTGCCGCCAAAGACACAGCCAGCTTTTCAATCTGGTTGCCGGCATCGTTTACATAGAATTCTTTGGTCACTTCAAAGCCGGCTAAAGACATAATGTTAGCCAGGCAGTCGCCCAAAGCGCCGCCGCGGGCGTTACCCATATGCATGGGGCCGGTGGGGTTTGCGCTGACGAATTCCACATTCACCTTTCTACCTGCGCCATAGTCGGTTCTGCCGAAATCTGCACCCTGCTCTTCCACCATTTCCAGAATACGGGTTACATATGCCGGGTCTAATTTGAAGTTGATAAAGCCTGCACCTGCCACAGATGCTTCCTTAATATAAGTACCCTCTGTTACCATCTCGGAAACAATGATATCCGCAATGGCTCTGGGTGCCATTCTTGCCTGTTTTGCCATCAGCATGGCTGTATTTACGGAAAAATCACCGAAGGATTTTTCTCTGGGCTCTTCTATTGCATACGCAGGAATTTCTTCATAATTCAAGAGTCCCTTTTCTTTGGCAGAGGCTAAAGCATCCTCCGTCACTTTCTGAATCAAGCCTTTGGTTTCTTCATATAATGTCAAGATTAGTCCACCTTTCTTATGTATACATGCAAATTATTTCTTACCGGTTCTGTGCCGTTCAGCTGAATAAAATAATCCAGCTCCACTTCACCGCCGTTTTCATCTATTTCCACACGCATATGGTTGGTGTAGATATCAATATTCAGGCTTCCGTGGGGCGTTCTGTATATCCCCGTATACTGCTTGCTTGGCGAAAATACCATCTGGGATGCCACATTTCCTTTGGCAAAACGAATCATGGATATCTGATCGTTTTTGATTTTTAAAGTGGTTGTGGTTTTGTCATATCCCGTGATTTCGCTGCCCTCATAAGACACATAGTATTTACCGCCCTGCATCGTATATTTTCCTGCAGTGGTCAACTCAAAGTTGTCACTCTCGCCGTCAATCATCTGTCTGCCCGACAGCGTGATCCATGCGTTGGTTTCCATTGTGCTTCTCCTCACATATATTTCTCTATATCAATCTGCTCCACGCCACCGGGAATCGGGCGGTTCAAAAACGCCGAGCCCAATGTCATAAAGTCCTCCGGACAGTCGCTGACATAGAATCTGTGCCGATGAGGAACCGCTTCCCTGCACAGAAGATTCTGCTCCGTCAGATAGTCCTTCACAAATCCTGCCGTTACCTGACCGGGATCAATCAAAGTCACACCGTCTCCCATCACGGAAGCAATGGTTTCCTTTAATAACGGATAGTGGGTGCAACCTAAAACCAATGTATCTACGCCGAAATCGCGGATGCTTTCCAAATATTCTTCCGCCGCAAGACGGGCAATTTCGCCGGTTGTGTGCCCCGTTTCCACCAAAGGTACAAATAAAGGACAGGCAACAGACACTGTTTCAATGGCAGAGTCCTCCTCCGCAATCAGCCGCGCATAAGCGCCGGAGCGGATGGAACCGTTGGTTCCGATGATGCCCACCTTTTTGTTTTTTGTGGCTGCCGCCGCCGCTTTTGCCGCCGCACTCACCACGCCGAAGATGGGAACAGGAACCGTGCCGTCCACATGGGGCAGTGCGATGGTGCTTGCCGTGCCGCAGGCAATCACAATCATTTTGAGGTCAAAGGTGTTTAAAAACGCAATATCACTTTTCGTATATTTAATAATGGTTTCGTTGGATTTGGTTCCGTAGGGTACGCGCCCCGTGTCGCCGAAATACACAATCGGTTCATCCGGCAAAAGCTGCATCAGCTCTTTCACCGCCGTGAGCCCCCCAAGACCGGAATCAAATATTCCGATATATCTTTCAGGCAATGGATTCCCCTCCGAATTCTGCAATTGCAAGTGCAATCAGTTTATCTAAAAGCTCCTCTGTGGGCAGACCGCTTGCTTCCCACAGCTTGGGATACATACTGATATCCGTAAAGCCCGGCAATGTGTTAATTTCATTTAATGTAATGTTTCCTGTTTCTTTATCCACAAAGAAGTCCACTCTGGCAAGACCGGTGCAGTCTAAAGCCAGGAAGGTTTTCACCGCCAGCTCGCGGATCGTTTTGGTCTGCTCCTCGGTTAAAACAGAAGGAATCACCAGCTCGGAGGTATCGTCTACATACTTGGTTTCGTAGTCATACATCGCTGTGGTTTTCACGATTTCGCCCAGGCAGGAAGCGTTTGCACTGTCATGGTTTCCCAGTACCGCACATTCCACTTCGCGAACATTCAGCATTTTTTCTATGAGGATTCGTCTGTCCTCTTTTGCCGCAACGGCTAAACCGTTTGCCAGCTCCTGCTCGTTTTCTACTAAAGTGATACCCACGGAGGAGCCTGCGTTTGCCGGCTTGATAACCACGGGATATCCGAAGGATTCACGAATGCGCGCATCCACTTCCTCGGCGGTTGCCGCAGAGAGCACATGGAAGCCTTCCGTTACGGGAACGCCTGCCTGAATCAGCACTTCCTTGGTGAGAATTTTATCCATGCAAAGCGCCGATGCCGCAACGCGGTTGCCCACATAGGGGACATTCCCCAGCTCGAACACACCCTGAATGGTGCCGTCCTCACCGTTCTTGCCGTGGAGAACGGGGAAATATACATCAACGGGTTCTATAAAATGGTCGCCGTTTTTGTTAAACACCAAAAGTCCCTTATGCTTGGGGTTGGGGGAAATCAGGCAAGCCTTGCCGGGATTTTCCTGCCAGCTGCCGTCTTTGATGTTTGCGATATCACCTGTATAAAGAAAGCTTTCGCCTTCCTTGGTGATGCCCACGGTATGTATGTGATACTTTTTCTTGTCCAGTTTTCTTAAAATGTTATATGCCGAGATACAGGATACCTCATGTTCCGACGATTTTCCGCCGAAAATTACGCATACTGAAAGTGCCATAATGTCCAGTCCTTTCCGTTTTATACTCATAATGATAACAATTCTATTATATTATAGTACACTTCCCTCTTTTATACAATGTTTTTTACGCATTTGTAGCACAAATTTAAAAAAAGCTTAATAAATATGCAATTTCACGGGTTTTAATCTGCCTGTAATCTTCCTGACAAATAAACTTAATATAATATGGAAATTAACATATTGACATTTGGGTCTAAAGGGCATATAATTACCATGAATCACAATGTATAATAACAAAAACGAACTACAATGATTTTTAGAAAGCGTGCGTGATTGTTATGAAAAAAAATCATGAAGAAACCCAAAAAATTCATTTCTGGAAAGCCATGTGGCCCTATATCCGCGAGCATAAGAAAAAGCTGATTTTCTGTATTATCAGCTCCCTTCTGGTGGGTATCTGCGTCGCAGTTCAACCATTAGTTATCAAGTATATCGTGGACAGCGGTATTTCCAATCCCGATCTTGCGGATAACGAAAAAATCCGTTTCGTCGGAACACTTTGTACACTGTATATCATCCTTGCCGTGTCTCGTGTGTTTATCTGGCGCGCAGGTTTTTCGAAGATGTTCCGTACCCTGGAAGGTGCTTTATTTAATCTGCGTTCCAAATTTTTCTCACACGTTCAGCAGATGGGCATGAAGTTTTATGAAAACAACTCCGCAGGCGAATTGTTTAACTGCATCATGGGAACACCCATGGCAAACATCAAAAACTACATGAGCCAGATTTTTATGGGCGTGCCCTATCAGGTTGTTTCTCTGGTGATTTCTTTATCTGCTCTTTTATACTACGACTGGATTATGACTCTGATTCTTCTTGCCACCGCCATGGTGATGGCTCTGTTCAATAAGCTGGCAAGAAGAAAAATGCGTTATCTGCACACCGAATATATCAAGAGTGAAGCAGAGGCCAGCAAATACCTGACCGACACCTTAAATGGTATGGACGCCGTAAAGATCTATTCCATCGAAGATAAAACCTATCAGAATTTCCGTCAGGTTTTAACCAATATGTATGAAAAGGGCGTGGACGCTTCCACCTCGCAGCAAAAAGAATCCTTAAAACCGGAGCTGATTCAGTATATCGGTACGGCTGTGGTATATTTTGTCGGTGCAATTTCCTGTGTATACCGTCACGTTTCTGTGGGTGAGTTGTATGCATTCTTATCCAGTATGGCATCGATTTTAGGTATTATGATCACATGGCTCAACATCGGACTGCAGAAAAGCAGTGCCGAATCGGGTCTCCGCAAAATCGTTGCTGTGCTGAATACCAAATCCGCCACACCGGAAAAAGAAGAACACCGCCAAAGAAGCGTTGAAGTTGAGCGGGAAAGTGCTATGTCGAAGGGCAAGCCCTGCATTGAGTTCCAGAATATTAATTTCGCTTACGAAAACCGCAATATTTTTGAAGATTTCAGTTGTGCGATTCACTACGGTGAAAGCGTTGCCTTAGTTGGTGGAAGCGGCAGCGGTAAGAGTACGTTTTCCAAGCTTGCGATGCGTCTTTACGATGTGCAGGAAGGCTCTGTGCTGGTACACGGAAAAGATGTGCGTGATTACAGCATTCACGACCTGCGTGTTTCTTTTGGTATCGTACCGCAAAGCACCTTTATTTTCTACGGTTCTATCTGGGACAACATCAAGATTGCCCGTCCCGATGCTTCCAATAAGGACATTATCAACGCCATGGAAATTGCCCATGTGCACGAGTTTGTAAACGATCTGGATAACGGCTGGAACACCATCGTCGGCGACGGCGGTTTAGACCTTTCCGGCGGTCAGAAGCAGAGAATCGCCATTGCGCGTGCCGTTTTAGGCAACCCCGATGTGCTGATTTTCGACGAGGCTACCTCTGCTCTTGATAATATTTCCGAGCGTGCAATCCAGGATGCAATGGAAACCTTAATGAAATCCCACACGGTTATCATCATCGCTCACAGACTGTCCACCATCCGAAACGTTGACCGCATTTTAGTATTCGATCACGGTAAGGTTGTGGAAGAGGGTACATACGATGCCTTAAGCAAAAAAGAAGGCGGACATTTTGCAGAGCTTTTAAAAATTGCAGAATCTTAAATCGCATTTTCAGTATTTCAAAATTCAGGAAACCTTTGACGGCTCCATAGCGGAGCCGTCTTTTTCTTTTTCAAAACCTTGAACAAATCTTTACGAAACCTTTACATATTGTGAAATCCGTCGATTTTGCTTGTTTTTTTCCTTGTATTGTGTTATAATACATTCTGTATAATTATGTTCACTAAGAGGAATGTTTTATGAAGCGGTCAAAGCTTATTTATCGGTGCGATCTCCTGTTCGGACTTACACTGCTACTCAAAATATTCAGCGGCGGTATCACCTATTTTGCCACGCTGGACGACTACATACAATACGGCAGCTATCCCTTGTTTGACCCGAGCTATGTCTTTTTCGAGATCGGGACGGTGTCTGCCCGCCCGCTGGCATCTCTTTTAGACCCCACGCTCTGGGGCGCATTCCGGAATCACATGTGGGTGGCGCTTCTCCTCATTTCCGTTGTGTACTTCTTCGCTTGCTTACTGCTGGACAGAATTTTAACGGATGAGGGCATTAAAATCACACCGGTGCTGTATGCTGTATGCCTTCTGCTTCCCCTCACCTTTGAGGGAACCTACTGGATTTCTGCATCCTCCCGGGTTGTGGTGGGACTGTTTTTTGCCGTGCTTTCCGTACGGTTTTTGCAGATGCACTTCAAGCATAAAAACAATTGGCTTCTGCTCCCCTATGCGATCAGCTGTTTTCTGTCCTTTGGCTTTTACGAATCCGTCATGATTTTCTCGGGCATTTTGCAGCTTTTCGTGCTGGTGAAACACACCATAGAACAGAAAACATACCGAAAGCTTTGGCTGATGGCAATTCCCGCAGTCGGCGCCATATCGCTTTTGATATACTATAAGCTTGCCTCGGAACTGGGTGCATTGGGAAGCCGTGCATCGGGCTTTTCCCTGTCCGGCTTGGGGTACCGTTTTGCAGATTTTCTCTCCCAGTTCGGATACATTTTTTCCGCAGGGCTGATTCGCACTACAGTGAACGGCTTTATCGACGGATTCCGCGTTCTGTTTGCGTCACCCGTTTGGGGACTCAGCATTTTAGCGGCGATTATTATCCTTTCCGCAGGCTGTGCGTACTTAAGCCGCAAGCACAAACTGCGCGCCAAAGTAAATCTTTGCGTGCCGCTGGGCTTGTGCCTCACCTTTTTGCCGCTTCTGCCCAATCTTTTAGTGCCGGATGTGTGGCTTACCTATCGGAGCATTGCCATCTGCATTCCCGGCCTTTGTGTGCTGCTTGCACCTCTGGCGGCGTATCTGCTTCAGAACCGATATGCAAGAATGGCGGTGATTTTCGCCATGGTATTTGTGTTTTCCGTGGGATGCGTAAACGAGGTTGCCACCTATAAAAAAGTGAACGAGCTGGATAACCGATTGCTGGACGAAGTGATTTCCCATTTAGATGAAGAAGTGCTTTCCGGCGAGAAAAACACCATTCTGGTTCTGCCCCACGAAATCGCCGCAGAGCAAACCAGCTATTATAAAGACCATGTAAAAAGCGTTTTCTACACCGATTGGTCCTTAACCGGCGCCGTCCGTGCGAAAACAAAGAACAACGCAGTAAAAAATATCACCCCCGTGTATCGCTTAGACGGCGTGGACACCGAGGGAAAACTGATTTTATATATGGACACTACCTATCATGTAACGGAGGAACAATATGAGTAACAAACGATTAAATGTATTGGGTGTCGGCGTAGACACCTGCAACATGGAAGAAGCAGCAAACATTTTAGTTTCCGCAATGGAAAAGGACGAACCTTTTTCCGTGTTCACCCCCAACTCCGAAATCATTCTTTATGCGTACAAAAACCCCGACTATCTGGAGATTTTAAACCGCGGCAGCATGATAACGCCCGACGGTATCGGCGTGGTGCACGCCTCTAAAATCTTAAAGCGTCCCCTTCCCGAACGCGTTGGCGGCTTTGACCTTGCCAATGTGGTGCTGAAAAAGATTGCAGGCACGGGAAGGAAAGTGTATCTCTTTGGCGGTAAGCCCGGCGTGGCAGAGGATGCGGCGAAAAAAATCTGCGAGCTTTACCCCGGCACCGAAATCTGCGGCACAGCCGACGGCTATTTTGACGCAGAAAAAGAACAACAGATTATTTCTGACATCCATGATAAAAAACCGGATCTTTTATTCGTATGTTTAGGCTTCCCCAAGCAGGAAACCTGGATTGATGCGCACAAAAACGAGCTGGGCGCCAAAGTCATGATGGGCATCGGCGGAAGCTTAGACGTATTTGCCGGCACCGTAAAACGCGCACCGGTGGCATTTCAGAAATTAGGTCTTGAATGGCTTTACAGACTGCTCAAGCAGCCCTCCCGTTTTATCCGCATGCTGGCTCTGCCCAAATTCGGATTCACGGTTTTATTGCACGGTAAAAAATACTTAGATTGAGAGGATTCACATATATGCAGGAAGCATTCAAATCAGGGTTCGTCAGCATCATCGGCAGACCCAACGTAGGAAAATCCACATTGATTAACCGTCTGGTGGGCGAAAAAATTGCAATCATTTCCAGCAAACCCCAGACCACCAGAAATAATATTTTAGGCATCTTGACCGAGGACAATATGCAGATTGTGTTTACCGACACCCCCGGCATCCATGAACCCTCCAGCATGCTGGCGGAAATGATGGTAAAGTCTGCCAACGAAGCCATGAAGGATACCGATGCCATTCTGTTTTTGGTTGAGCCCATCCCCAATGTGGGACGGACAGAAGAAAAAATCATCGAAAGCCTGAAAAAGCAGAAGGCTCCCGTGATTTTAATCATCAACAAGATCGACACGGTGCAGAAGGATATTCTGCTCTCCGTAATCAGTAAATACACCGAAAAATACGATTTTGCGGCGGTGATTCCCATTTCCGCACGCCGTGCAGACGGAATTGACGCCGTAAAAGAAGAGCTGATTCCTTTCTTAAACGAAGGTCCCCAGTATTTCCCCGAGGATATGGTAACCGACCAGCCCGAACGGCAGATTGCGGCAGAAATCATCCGCGAAAAGCTTCTGCACACCTTAAACAAAGAGGTTCCCCACGGCATTGCCATTGAAATCTTCCAGATGGAAGAGGACGAAAACAAGGTGTCCATCGAAGCGAACATTTACTGCGAAAAACAGTCTCATAAAGGCATCATCATCGGCAAGGGCGGCGAAATGCTGAAGCGCGTGGGCACCAACGCACGCACCGAGCTGGAACGGATGTATGATAAAAAAGTATTTTTGTCCCTGTGGGTGAAGGTCAACGAGGATTGGCGAAACAAACGGGGCAAGATAGCAAACTTCGGATTTGATCTTTAATTTGAGCGAGGTCATATGGATACAATAACAACCGACGGCGTGGTTCTTGCCCGCACCTTCGTGGGAGAAAAGGACGCCATTATCAAGATTCTCACCACCGAGGCAGGTCTTGTGTCCGCCTCGGCAAAAGGAATTAAAAATATGAAAAGCAAGCTGGCGGCAGGCTGCGGCGTGTTCACCTTCAGCGAATTTCTCCTGCGGTATGACCGGGGAAAATACGTGGTGGCATCCGCCAAGCCAAAGGAAGGGTTTTACGGGCTTTCCGCCCACATTGAGCGTTTATCCTTTGCAACCTATATTGCAGAGCTCACCCGCACCTTTGCCCCCTCGGCAGAGGATGCAAAAATCATCCTGCCTCTGGTTTTAAACACCTTGTATCTGCTTGCCAACACCAATAAAAACATGAGCCTTGTGAAGTGCGTGTTTGAGCTTCGGCTTCTGTGCCTTTTGGGATACACGCCGGAGCTGGACTGCTGCAGCCTTTGCGGCGACACCGAACAGCTCTACTTTTTCAGCCCAACATCCGGCGGCATTGTCTGCCGCAGCTGCGGCAAAGTTCCCGATGCCTGCATCGTCACACCCGATGCGTTGACCGCCATGCGATACGCCCAGGGAGCAGACGAGAAAAAAGCATTTTCCTTTGCTCTTTCCGCCAGCGACATTGACGAGTTTGAGCGGTGCACCGAATCCATGTGCGAATCCGTTCTGGGCAAGAAGCTTTCATCTCTGACATACCTGAAGCAAATCACAGGAAAAAAATAATTTTCCGGAGGAATTTATGAATTTAGATACCATTTTAAAACATGTGGAAAAGCCTTCCCGCTATATCGGGAATGAATATAACAGCGTGCACAAAAACCCGGCGGATATGAACATCCGTTTCGGCTTCTGCTTTGCGGATGTGTACGAAATCGGCATGTCCCATCTGGGCATGAAAATCCTGTATCATCTCTTAAACTCCGCCGATGATATCTACTGCGAGCGGTTTTTCACCCCCTGGGTGGACATGGAAGAGCAGATGAGAGCGCATAACATCCCTCTGTTTTCTTTGGAAACCAAAACCCCTGCAAAGGAATTTGATTTCTTAGGCTTTACCCTGCAGTACGAAATGAGCTACACCAACATTTTAAATATGCTGGATTTAGGCGGTATCCCTCTATACGCGAAAGACCGCACGGAGGAGGACCCCATCATCTGCGCCGGCGGCCCCTGCGCATATAATCCCGAGCCTTTGGCTGATTTTGTGGACTTTTTCATGCTGGGTGAAGGCGAAGAGCTGATGATGGAGGTAATGGATGTTTACCGCTTCTTCAAGAAAAACGGCGGCACAAAAGAAGATTTCTTAAAAGAAGCCGTGAAGCTTGAAGGCGTGTATGTTCCTGCGTTTTACGATGTTTCTTACAACGAAGACGGTACCATCCAAAGCTTTACCAAAAACTACGACGACGCACCCGACAGAATCAAAAAACGCATCATCCGCGATTTTGATAAATGCTTTGCGCCGGATAATATCATCGTTCCCTTTATGGAAATCGTGCACGACAGAATCATGCTGGAGGTGTTCCGCGGCTGTATCCGCGGTTGCCGTTTCTGCCAGGCAGGTATGATATACCGTCCCGTCAGAGAGCGTTCGCCCGAAACCCTTCTGGACCTGGCACAGCGCCTCATTAACAACACGGGCTATGAGGAAATTTCTCTTTCAAGCCTCAGCACCAGCGACTACACCAGATTAAAAGAATTAACCGACGGTCTGCTTGATATGACCGAGGACAAAAAAATCGGTTTGTCCCTGCCCTCCCTTCGTCTGGACAACTTCTCCATGGAGCTGATGCAGAAGGTGCAGAAGGTGCGTAAGTCCGGCCTCACCTTTGCCCCCGAGGCAGGTACGCAGAGACTGCGTGATGTGATTAATAAAAATATCACCGAGGAAGACCTGCACAATGCGGCACAGATGGCATTTTCCGGCGGCTACGGCACCATCAAGCTGTACTTTATGATTGGTCTGCCCACTGAAACCGATGAAGATATTTTAGGCATTTCTCATTTAGCAGACGAGGTTGTGAGCATCTATAAACACACGGACAAGGAAATCCGCAACAAAAACCTTCGTGTTACGGTCAGCGTTTCCTCCTTTGTTCCCAAGCCCTTCACCCCCTTCCAGTGGGTGGGACAGAACACGCAGGAAACTCTTTTCCGCAAGCAGATGCTCTTAAAAGAAGCCATCCGCAACCGTTATGTATCCTATAACTGGCACGAATCCACCTTAAGCGTATTAGAGGGCGTGTTTGCCCGTGGCGACAGAAGACTGTCCAAGGTTTTGGTGGAAGCGCACCGCCTGGGCGCAAAATTCGACAGCTGGCACGAATTTTTCCACATGGACACCTGGATGGAGGCTTTCAAAAACACAGATGTCGATCCTGATTTTTATAACATCCGTGAGCGTTCCTATGAGGAAATTCTTCCCTGGGATCACATTGACGTTGGTGTGACCAAAAAATTCTTAATAAACGAAAGCGAAAAGGCAAAACGGGGCGAAACCACAGGCAACTGTCGTGAAAAATGTTCCGGTTGCGGTGTAATCCCTGCATTCGGAGGTGATTTCTGTGGCTAAATTCCGTATTCAGTTTACCAAGTATGGCGACATGAAATATGTGTCTCATTTAGATTTAATCCGTCTGTTCACCCGTATTTTCCATCGGGCACAGCTCCCCGTGGCGTACTCGGAGGGTTTTAATCCCCATCCGAAAATGGCGGTGCTTCTGCCCCTTTCCGTAGGAACGGAAAGCTCCTGCGAATACATTGACGTGGACTTTGAAAAAGGCGTTGGCATGTTAGACTGCATGAAAAAGCTGAAGAGCGCGCTTCCCATCGGCATGGAAATTCCCCAGATCGGCGAGCTCAACGAAACCAGCGCAAAGCCCAAGGAAATCCGTTATGCGTCTTACGAAATCCGCACGGATTCGCCCGTCACAGAAGCACAGATGGATGCCTTTTTAGACCTTGACACCATTGAAATTATGAAAAAAACCAAGCGCTCCGAGGGTATCGTGGACATCAAGCCTGATATCATGCATATGGGGCTATTGGAGGATGGCGGTTTTACCGCTATCATTTCCGCCGGCAGCAACGCAAACTTAAAATGCGAGGTTCTGCTGGAGGCTATGAAAAAATATATCGACGGTTTTGCTCCCGAAGAGGTTACCATTTTAAGAACCGGCATCTTAAACGAACGGGGCGAACCCTTGCTGTAAGGATTTTTCCTGCAGAATCAAAATATCAAAAGGAGACGCGTATGACCGCAAGAGAAGCAGCCCTTCACATTCTGCATAAAACAGAATCGAAAGAAGCCTACCTGAACCTGGTTTTTATGGAAACACTTCAGGCGGCAAAGCTTTCCCCTGCCGATGCCGCTTTTGCCAAAGAGCTGGTGTTTGGCGTGTACCGCGAAAAGCTGCTTTTAGATTTTGTCATCCGCAGTCATTCCTCTTTGCGTCTTAAAAAAATCGATCCGCAGATTCTCCAGCTTCTGCGCATGGGCGTGTATCAGATTTACCGTATGGACAAGGTGCCCGACCATGCCGCCGTTTCCGAAAGCGTTTCTTTAGCAAAAAAATGCGGAAAAGGCAAGGTGCCCGGTTTTGTAAACGCGGTGCTGCGCAGTGTGTTAAGAGAAAAGGACAAAAAGCAGGAAATAGACCTTTCCTCCATCCGTAAAGATAAGACAAAATACTTAAGCACAACATATTCCTATCCCGAACCTCTGGCAGAATTTTTCCTGAAAAACTTTGGCAGACGCGCAGAAGCGCTCCTTGCCGCAGGAAACAAAGCGCCCGACCTTTGCGTGCGTGTAAACCGCTTGAAAACCAATCGGGATGAATTGAAAAAACGACTTGCAGAAGCAGGTATTGATGCAAAAGATGCGCCGTTTACCGATTGCGGACTTTACCTGTTCGGTGCCGACGAAGGCAAACGAAAAGTCTTTTCAGCCGATTTTACCGTGCAGGACCAGAGCTCCCAGCTTGCCGCTCTTTCCCTTGCCCCCGAGCCGGGGGATGTGGTGATGGATTTATGCTCCGCACCCGGCGGCAAAACCACGCACCTGGCAGAGCTGATGGAAAACAGGGGCAGAATTTACGCCTTTGATTTATACGAAAAGCGGCTTTCTTCCGTAGACGATGCGCAAAAGCGGCTGGGGCTTTCCATCATCGAAACCCGCGCACATGATGCAAGTGTTCTGATGGATGAGTTCGTGGAAAAAGCCGACAAGGTACTTTTGGACGTCCCCTGCTCCGGCTTGGGTATTATCCGCCGCAAGCCCGACATAAAATATAAAGAGGATATCACAGACTTTTCCTCGATTACCGAAATTCAGAAAAGCATTTTAGATACAGCGAAGCACTATGTAAAGTCCGGCGGTGTGCTGGTGTATTCCACCTGCACGGTAAACCCCGCCGAAAACAGGGACATGATTGGGTGGTTTTTAGAAAATAACCCCGATTTTCAGTTAAGCCCCATCACCACGCCGCATATTTCGGACGCATTATCCAATCGCACGAAAAGCGGCATATTAGATATATTCCCCGACACAGACGAAAGCGACGGCTTCTTCGTCTGCAGAATGCAGAAAGGCTGAAACCATGGAAAAAACCGATTTACGAAACCTGACATTTGAAGAAACCAAAGAGCTGTGCATTTCCCTCGGTCAGGCACCCTTTCGTGCAAAGCAGATTTATTCTTCTGTTTTTAAAGTCCGTTCCATTGACGAAATCACAACCCTTTCCAAAGACCTTCGGGCAAAGCTTTCCGAAACCCATTATATCGGGAATTTATCCTGCGCCCGGAAGCAGGTTTCCAAAAAGGACGGTACGGTGAAATTTCTGTTTGAGCTTGCAGACGGAAACTTCATCGAAAGCGTTTTTATGAAATATAAGCATGGCAACACCCTTTGTGTGTCTTCGCAGGTCGGCTGCGTTATGGGCTGCACCTTTTGCGCCTCCACCATCGGCGGCAAGGTGAGAAACCTGACGGCGGCAGAAATTTTAGAACAGATTATCGCTGCAGAAGCCGAAACAGGCCAGCGGATTTCCAACATTGTTATGATGGGCATCGGCGAGCCTTTGGATAACTTTGATAACGTGGTAAAATTTTTAAAAATCGTGAATCATCCCGATTCCTTAAACATCGGCTATCGGCACATTTCCCTTTCCACCTGCGGAATTGTTCCGAAGATTTACGAGCTGGCGGAATTAAACTTTCCCATTACTCTTTCCGTTTCGCTTCATGCCCCCTTTGACGAAATGCGGACGGAGATGATGCCGGTAAATAAAGCCTATCCTTTAGAAAGCTTAATCCGCGCCATGAAGGATTATGTGAAGAAAACCAACCGCAGAATCAGCATAGAATATGCTCTAATCCGCGACAAAAATGACAGCGCAGCCTGCGCAGACAAATTGGCATCCCAATTTTCCGGCGGGCTTTTCCATATCAATCTGATTCCCGTGAACAACGTGCGGGAAACGGGTTACAAAAAAACAGACACCACTCATGTGCTTGCATTCCAGAACCGCCTGATAAAAAGAGGTCTGAATGCAACGGTCCGCCGTGAGCTGGGAAGCGATATTGATGCAGCTTGCGGACAGCTGCGCAAAAAAACACAGAATCTGCAGGAAGACAGATAACGAGCAAGAGGTGATTTATATGAAAATCAGTTCAGCAACCAGCGTTGGTTGCATCCGGCCTTTGAACGAAGATTCCTACTTTGTTTCCGAGCCTGATTCCGGAACGGTGCTTGCCGTTGTGGCAGACGGTATGGGCGGACACAACGCAGGCGAAGTGGCAAGTGGTGAAGCCGTTGGTATCATCCAGAAGGATGTGCTGGGAAAATCCGGCGAACCTGCCAAAGATGTTTTAGTGAAAGCCATTTCGGACGCAAACCGCGAAATCTATGAAATGAGCATAAAAAAACAAAAGCTTTCCGGTATGGGCACCACCATCACAGCGTGTCTTGCCGACGAAAAAAGCGTAACGGCGGTGCAGGTGGGCGACTCCCGTCTGTACTTAATCCGCAAGGACGAAATCACGCAGATCACCAAAGACCATTCTTTGGTGGAAATGCTGGTGGAAAGCGGCTCTATCACAAAGGAAGAAGCCAGAATCCATCCCCAGAGAAACGTGATTACCCGCGCGGTGGGAACAGACCGCACCGTAGACGCGGATGTTTATGAATTCGCACCGGAGGAAAAGGATATCCTGCTCCTTTGCTCCGACGGATTGGTAAACATGGTAGAAGACGAATCCATTTTATCCATCATCCAAAGCGCAGAATCCCTGGATGCCGCGGCAGCTTCCTTAGTTTCGGAAGCGGAACGCGCCGGCGGTACGGATAATATAACCGTAATTTTAATTCAGTATTAAATTACAGAAACGGAGATGACAAGCTATGATGAACGGAAAAATTATCGATGGAAGATATGAAATTATAGAAGAAATCGGCCGCGGCGGAATGGCAATTGTATATCTGGCAAAATGTATGGTTTTAAACAGATATGTCGGCATTAAGGTTTTGCGTCCCGAATACCGTGACGACGCAGAATTTATCAAGCGGTTTAAGATTGAAGCGCAATCTGCAGGCAGTCTGTCTCATCCCAACATTGTTTCTATCTACGACGTTGGCAATGAAGACGATATCGAATATATTGTTATGGAATATGTGGAAGGTATTACCTTAAAGCAGTACCTGTCCACCAAAGGCGTGCTGCCCTGGAAAGAGGCAGTAGACTTTGCATCCCAGATCAGTTCCGGCTTGGAGCACGCTCACAAAAAGGGTATCGTGCATAAGGATATCAAACCGGAAAACATCATTATCACAAAAGAAGGTATTTTAAAGATTACCGATTTTGGTATTGCAAAGGCATTAAATCAGGGCACCATTGCCACCGGCGGTCTCACCATGGGCAGTGTGCACTATTTCTCCCCCGAGCAGGCAAGAGGCGGCTTTACCGACGCAAAAACCGACCTGTATTCTTTGGGCATTCTGCTATATGAAATGGTAACAGGTAAGCTTCCCTTTGAGGGTGATTCCGCTATCAGCGTTGCCATGCAGCATCTGGAGAAACCGCCTGTGCGTCCCTCGATTTATAATCCTTCTATCCCCCGCGGTTTAGAAGCGGTTATCTTAAAAGCAATGAAGAAAGAACAGTCCGAGCGGTACCAGTCTGCAACACAGATGCTGATAGACCTGAAAAAAGTTTATGTCGGCACAGAGGTTCGTTATGAAGACGATGCCGGCTATACAAAAAAATTCACCCCTGTAACACCCTCCAACGGAAAACGCCCCAACGGTGCAAACGGCGGCCGCCCGGGAGCAAACGGTGGCAGACCCGGTGCAAACGGCTCACGTCCCGGCTCGAACGGCACGCGTCCCGGTGCAAACGGCGGAAAGCCCATTCCCGGCAATCCCCGCCCCAATCCCAACGC
This sequence comes from Clostridia bacterium, assembly GCA_017396465.1. Classification (GTDB taxonomy): domain Bacteria; phylum Bacillota; class Clostridia; order UBA1381; family UBA9506; genus Congzhengia. The sequence goes on from JAFQLU010000079.1 coordinate 23,446, forward strand.
ACCCAAGCGTAAACCTACAGAAGAAGAGCTCAAGCAGATGAAAAAGAAAAATAAGAAGGGCGATGCTTTAGGCATTGTTGCCGGCATAATGGCGGCAATCGCTGTTCTGGCAGTTATCTTTGTTGTCGGCTCCTTTATGATGGGCGGCTCTAAAAACGAAGTAGAATGTCCCGAACTGGTGAACTTAACCTGCGAAGAGGCTTTAGCGCTGGTTGAAGGCACCAAGCTGAAAATCGTTGTTGAAGGCGGCGGACAGATTACAGCAGAAGACGAAGGCATCATTGTAACACAAAACCCCAAGAGCGGACGCAAAATCAAAAATAATGCAAAAATCACTGTAACCTTAGGCGACGAACCGGCTGAAACAGAAAAAGTTCCCTCGGTTTCCGGCATGAGCGAATCTGATGCTACTAACGCACTTCGCGCACGCGGCTTTGACGTTCGTATAGAGCAGCAGGATAACGGAAGTGTTGCAGCAGGCCGTGTTATCGGCACAAGCCCCTCCTCCGGCACCGCGATTTCCCAGGGCGCAACCGTAACCGTTTATGTGAGCACCGGTAACGCCGACAACGATGATGAATACACCATCGTTCCCAACTTAATCGGCAAAACCGAATCGGAAGCAAAGCAGATTTTAGAGCGCGCTAACTTAGAGCTTGGTGAGGTTCAGCAGATTTCCAGCAGCAAGGAAAAAGGCACTATCGTGCGCCAGTCCGAAGCAGAAGGAAACCGCGTAAAGAAAAATAAGGCTGTGGATATCAGAATCAGCTCCGGAACGTCTTCTTCCGTAGCAACACCCACACCTTCTGATGACGATTCCGAAACCTCAAAGCCCTCGGCAAGTGCAAAACCCACTTCCACCTCAAAGCCCTCGGCAACGCCCACGCCCGAAAGCAGCGACAGCGGAAATGGCTCTGAATCAGAGGGAGACGGCTCTGAATCGGAAGAATAATTTCTGAACTATTTGATAAAAAAGCACCTCTTCCAATGACAAAGGAAGACCGTTCTTTTAACTTGTAAAAACGCAAGAATCCCTGCTCTGTAGGGACTCTTTTCCCAAAAGAAAGGCGGCATATTTTTGATTGACGGAACCATTATGAAGGGAATCGGCGGATTCTACTATGTAAAATGCGCAGCAGACGGAAATGTATATTCCTGCCGTGCCCGTGGAAAATTCCGGAAAGACGGTCTTGTTCCCGTGGTAGGCGACCATGTGAAGATTGATGTGACGGACACGGAAAAGCTGGAGGGCTATGTAACAGAAATTTTCCCTCGCAGAAACGCATTTTTCCGTCCGCCCGTTTCCAATATTGATTTGCTTTTGGTAACCTTTGCGGCAAAAGACCCCGAGCCCGCTTTAGACCTGATTGACAAATTAACCGTAACGGCGGTGGCGCAAGGCGTTGCCTGCGCCATCTGCATCAACAAAGCGGATTTAGACCCGGGCTTTGCTGAAAAGCTGGCAGAGGAATACCGACCCACAGGCTTTCCCGTGCTGATTTGTTCCGCAAAAGAACAAAAAGGCATTGCAGAGTTAAAGGCTCTGCTTCAGGGAAAAATCACAGCGTTAGCCGGAAGCTCCGGCGTCGGAAAATCCAGTCTGCTTAACGCCATGGGCGAAAGCTTCACTTTAGAAACCGGCTCTGTCAGCGAAAAAATCAAGCGCGGAAAGCACACCACAAGACACACGGAGCTTTTTCCGTTATCCTTCGGCGGTTTTGTGTTCGACACGCCTGGCTTCGGCTCTTTTGAGGTGGAAAAACGCAAAGCCCAGGATTTATCGGCGCTGTTTCCCGAAATTGAAGCACACGAAGGCGGTTGTCGCTTTCCCGGCTGTAGCCACATTTCCGAGCCGGATTGCAGCGTAAAAGACGCTTTAGAAGAAGGCAAAATCGGCAAAAGCCGCTATGATAGCTACTGCTCTCTTTACGAATCCTTAAAGGACGTAAAGGACTGGCAGATTTAACCCACAAACAGGAGGTACTTCCCATGATTTTAGCACCCTCAATTTTATCCGCAGATTTTTCCCACCTGAGAGAAGATGTTGCGGCGGTGGAGCAGGCAGGCGCACAGTACCTGCACATCGATGTGATGGATGGACACTTTGTGCCCAACATTTCCTTCGGTGCACCGATTATCACTTCCATCCGCAAGCAAAGCAACATGGTATTTGATGTTCACCTGATGATTTCGGACCCCTTACGCTATATTGACGATTTTGCCAAGGCTGGCGCCGATATCATCACCTTCCACATCGGCTGCGACAGCGATGTGGACAAGACCTTAGACGCCATCCGCGCTCACGGCATCCGTGCCGGTCTTGCCGTGAACCCCGATGTTCCGGTGGAAACCATGTTCCCCTATAAAGATAAAATTGATATGGCACTGATAATGTCTGTCTATGCAGGCTTCGGCGGTCAGAGCTATATTCCCGAAGTAAACGAAAAAATCCGTGCCGCACGCGACTTTTTCGGTCCCGATTTTGATGTGGAAGTTGACGGCGGTATCAAGCCCGACAACAAGCATATCCCCCTGTCTTTCGGCGCAAATGTGCTGGTGGCAGGCTCTGCCGTGTTTGGCGCACCTGATATCACAGCGGCGGCAAAGGCTTTTTTAGCCGAATAACATTATGAAAGCACTGATATTTTCCGGCGGTGAATTTTCGGGGCTTCCCGAAGATTTCACCCCACAGGATTTTGATTGCATTCTTGCGGCAGACAAAGGATATCTCTATGCAAAGTCGCTGGGAATCGTGCCTCACATTTTTGTGGGCGACCGTGATTCTCTGCCCGACGATGTGGAGATTTCTTCGGGGGAAACCGTTCTGCTTACCCCCATTAAGGACATGACAGATACGCAGGAGGCCATTGACATTGCCATTTCCCGCGGGGCAACAGAAATTTCCATTGTTGCCGCGCTGGGCGGAAGGGCTGATCACGCCCTTGCTAACCTGCACCTTTTAAAGTACGGAAAAGACCGGGGAGCAACCGTTTCTCTGACAGATAAAAACAGCTTTATCACGCTGATTGACTCTCCTGCATCCTTTCCGCGCAAGGAAGGCTTCTGCCTTTCTTTAATTCCGCTGACCCATTGTGAGCATGTTTCCGTTTCCGGCGTATTTTATCCTTTGTCCGATGCCATTATGGCGCTGGGTCACCCTTATGGCGTCAGCAACGAATTCACAGAGGATGTTGCGTATGTCAACCCCGGAACCGGCGAACTCTTTGTGATGATTTGCAAATCCATTTGAACATTTTTCTTGTGAGGTCTTTCTATTGAGTATGACACCCGTTGTAAAAAGAGAGAAATTATTAAGCTTCAGCGCTGTTTTAAGCATCCTCGTTGTGCTGATTCACACGCAGAACACCGGGCTCTACGGCATCCGTCCCGACGGAACGCTTTTGGAAAAAATCGTGTTTTATCTGGAGGAGCTGATATCCGGCGATATCGCCCGTGTTGGCGTTCCTGCGTTTTTTATGGTTTCGGGACTTCTCTTCTACAGGGACTTTGACTTTTCCAGATACCCTTCCAAAATGAAGAGCCGTTTTTTCTCATTGATTGTCCCCTATCTTCTGTGGAACTTGTTTCGGTTTGTCTTGTTTTATGTTCTGGGAAAAGTCAGTCCGGAGGGCAGCTCTCTTCATCAGACCCGTGTGGTTTTCACAATTCCCAACTTCCTGGAGGGGCTGTTTTTCTATAAATACAACTTAGGATACTGGTTCATGTATCAGCTGATTTTATATACGATTTTGTGCCCCTTGATATATCTTCTGCTGAAAAAAAAGCCGATTGCTCTTTTAGCCCTTTTGACTCTGTTTATCCTGTTCTGTACAGATGCATTGGGCGAGCTTTCTCTTCATGTTTTTCACAAGAAATTCATCCAGATTGACGGATTGTTTTATTATATGCTGGGAGCTTTTGTCGGCATGCACTATTTTGGCGTTGTAAACGCAAACTCTGCTCTGACGCGTCGACTTGCTGTATTGGGCATTTTAACCGGACAGCTCTGTTTTGTGCTATTTAAAGTGACAGATTTCCTGTTTTTTCACATCATGTTCTGTACCCTTTCGGCAATCTCTTTCTGGTACTTATTTGACATCATCGGGAAAAAAACACTTCCCATGGCAATAACAACCATCACATTTTTTATTTATTCCGCACACGGAACCGTGCTGGAGCTTTTTCAGCACATTCATCACATACTGTTGCCTCATCACGCGGTAACAGCGCTTGTAGAATACCTTCTTCTGCCTGTTATAACCATAATGATTTTAGTGTTTGCGGCAAAGGTTTTAAAACGGTTCGCACCACACCTTTGGAAACTGGTAAATGGCGGAAGATAGTTTTTCCTGCAAAGGAGGAAACCCTATGAAACAGAAGAAAAAAGGATTTATTTCCCTGTTACATATTTTGATATCTGCGGCAATCTGCCTGATGGTATGTGCCGCCGCACCAACGGACAAGCTTCAGCTTGCCGGAAAAAGCTTCTTATATGAGGGTGCAGAATCCATCGAAATGTACGCGCCCGACGGCAGAACCATAACGGTTCCCGTCTCCGAAACAGAAACTTACGAAAATGTAGGCTGGTTCACCATGCCGGTCCGCACCATGTTTGCCGCCGACGGGAGAACGCTGGTGATTCCCACCGCTGAAACGGACGCCTACGAAAATGTGGGTTGGTTCACAGAGCCGCCTGTTATCATGTTTGCAGCAGATGGGAGAACACTTGCTGTAAAGCAAAACGAAGTCACACTATACGAAAATGTGGGCTGGTTCACAGAGCCACCTGTTATCATGTTTGCAGCAGATGGGAGAACACTTGCTGTAAAACAAAACGAAGTCACACTATACGAAAATGTGGGTTGGTTCACAGAACCGCCCGTTATCATGTATGCGGCAGACGGAAGAACACTTACCGTAAAGAAAAGTGAAGTCAAAGCATATGAAAAGGTGGGCTGGTTCACAGAGCCGCCCGTCCGTGTATATGCCGTGGATGGAAGAACCTTAGACATCAAAAAAAGTGAGCTTGATGCATACCTTCAGGTCGGTTGGTACCGCTCTCCTGCGGATTTCCCCAAAACAGGTGCCATGGTTGCCTTAACCTTTGATGACGGTCCCAGCAAGCACACGAACCGCATTTTAGATTGCCTGGCAAAATACAACGCCAAAGCCACCTTCTTCGTGGTGGGTAACAGCGTTTCTGCATATCCCAATGTGCTGAAACGGGCATACGATATGGGCATGGAAATCGGAAACCACACCATGACCCATCCCAACTTAAAAACCCTTTCTGCCGACGGCGTTTCCCGCGAGCTGAATAATGTGGCAAACAAGGTTTCTGCCATCACGGGCGCAAAACCGAAGCTGCTCCGCCCGCCCTACGGAAACTATAACAGCACCGTATCCTCGGTTGCCGGCATGCCGCTGATTCTCTGGTCCATCGACACCTTGGACTGGAAAACCAGAAACGCAGACAAAACCGTTTCCTGCGTGCTGAATGAGGTAAAAGACGGTTCTATCATCTTAATGCACGATTTATATGAGCCTACGGCTTCTGCCGCAGAGCGTATCATTCCCGAGCTGATAAAGCGCGGCTATAAGCTGGTTACCGTCAGCGAGCTGGCACAGGCAAAGGGCTATACCTTAACCAACGGAAAAGCATATAGTTCATTGAAATAAGGAAAAGCGGCACAACATCATGCACGCCACATAAAACAAATAAGCGGTGAGAACGAAAAATCCTCACCGCTTTTTTTGCTTTTTTTGCTTTTATTCCCCCACATACACCTGCGTGCAGGGCGTAATCATATCTTTCTGAAGAAGGGTGAAAATCTTCACCCGATGCCCGTTATCCTTGTAGATAAAACTACTGCTGATTATCGCCGTATTTTTTGCTGTGACGGACAGGAGTCTTCCGAAAGCATCGTATTCGGCATACACGTTCACCGTTTTGATTCCGCTGACATTGTTCCGCACGTTTACGCGGTAGTATCCGCCGCTTTTCGTAACCTCTTGTGTCACGCGCAAAAGCTCCCCATCGTACAGAAACCGGAAATATCTTCCCGAAACGGCATCCAGTACCAAAATATCGCACACCAGATATCCGTTTTCCCGCTCTGTTGCGTAGGTCACGTCATAGGTGTTCACATAAATCTCGCCGCCGATAGCAAGATTGCTTGCGATCAAATTCACCACATAGCTTTCCGTTACCGCAGAGGTGGGATTCACAATGGCCGCGTGAATCGGCGCATACACCGGCGAAAACGAGTTTTTTGTAAAACACACGGTCACACTTTCTCTTGTTATTTCCTCTCCATTCTCATCCCGAAATACAACGATAAGCTCTGCCCATTCTTTCCCCTGCTCAATCAATGGCACCAGAAATGCTCTTAAAATCCGAAGCGTTGAGCCCGACTCCGTTACCTGCTCTATCTCCGCATCCTCATACAGCACCGAAACCTGCGATGCACACCCTTTTTCAAAGGGAATCGACACATATTCTGCCGGAATGAGGTTGGCGCGATAAGACACCTCTTTGGTTTTTAGATACGGCATATCCGATTCTTCTGTTTTTACATAATCTGTTATCTCCACTGCCAGAGGCGTTTCGCCGTCTACCGTGAAGCTTCCCGTTGCCACGCCCAGCAATGCGTTTACCGCCTCGTACCGATATGTTCCTTTGTTTAAAACAGCCGTTCCCTCCGGCTGAAGTCTTATACTTCTTCCGCTTTCGTCAAATACGGAAACATAGGTTTTTTCACTTTTCACGAAAGACACCACAGACTGCGGTGATTCATTCACCGTGTAGGCAAAAATGCCGATGGCTTCCTCCCACGTTGCCGTATCCTCCCAGGTCACGCCGTCCGGCGAAAGGAAGGACACGCCTTCCCGGATTTGGGGGCAATAAGGCGGTATATGCACCGGAACACCATAGGTGTATCCCGGTGTGTGATATTTCACAATCACCGCAAATTCCGTTCCCGTCAGCGCCACCGGTTCGGGAAGCGAAACCGTTACAAAGCCCATATGGTACTCTGTTCCCTTTGCCGCAAAAACGGCGTGTTCCATGGAAAGCTCTTTTGCATCCGGCACCACATAGATTTCATATTCCGTGTAACCTCGGATATCAAGGCTCACATCTGTTAAAAATTCGCAAGCCGCCTGCTTTTCATACACATTGGCGGCATAGGCAACATGTTCGTTATTTTCGTATCCCGTGCCGTATGCCCATGTGCCGGAGGTGGTTCCGTATACACGCTCATATAACACCTCGCTTTCCGCATCCGTTACCGATGCGCACATGTAATAAGTATCTGTATTGGCATAGGACAAATAGAAATATCCGCCGTCATGTCGGTCTGTCCCGGCAGAGTTCTGCACAATCCACGCACCGTCTCCTGCCGGCTTTTCTGCACCGAAGTTTTCGCGGCTATAGGTATCGTCCCAGCCGATTAAGGTAATGGCATGGTCTGCAGTTTTCGTGTTTTCCGCAGAATAATACGCCGTTTCATCGCTATTCCAGGTGCCGCTTGCCGTATTCATCACCGCGGCAACACCGCCGTTTGTGTAAATCTCTTCTTTGATGGAGCCAATCAGCTCCAGGAAGTTGTAATCAAAGATTCCTGTTTCCAGACGGGGAAAATACCGCATACCGCGCACCTGCGCCACCGGTTTTTTCCGGATTTCGCCACGGCTCAGCATAGAAGTTGATTGGGAAAAGGGCATATCCTCTTCCGCCACGGGACCTAAACCGTTCTGAAAATATCCTGCCGCCGAAATCACATTTCCGCCGCCGTTCACACTTCTGCCCGTGATGGCATAAGGATTTGTTCCGTCCTCCATCTTGGCGTAAGATGCGTGCTCCATATGCCGCTCGGAAAAATCGTAATCTACGATTTCGCCCGTTTTTGCAAAGGTTTGCTTCCGCAAGAAATTTTCTGCACAGGCAAGAGCGGTAAATGCCCAGCAGGAGTTGGTGATTCCCTGATCGCGCACCTCTCCCGTCATCGCACCGTTTTCCGTGCTCCGCAGGTCAAATTTTTCGGGAAGGCCGCCAAAGAGGCTCATTCCACCGTCATAGCTTTTGGCAGAAAGCACGCCGTTTTCCGTAATCTGCACCGCTTCCCTCACACGGGAAGGCTCTGCCGAAACCGGAATCGTGAGACCAAATATCCATATAAAAATCAAAAGTAAACTCATGCACTTTTTCATCATCATCGTTCCTTTCTCTTTCATCATACCATAAATCTCGATTTTTTCCAAGAAGATTCCGAAAAAAGGTTGAAAAAAAGTTCTGTTTGTGGTATAAAGAACATAGAAACTTAAAGGAGAAAATCACATGAAACAAAAACTTCATCTTTTATGTAACGCACATTTAGATCCTGTCTGGCTGTGGCAGTGGAAGGAAGGCGCCGCAGAAGCGATTTCCACCTTCCGTGTTGCGGCAGATTTTTGCGAGGAATATGACGGTTTTGTGTTTAACCACAACGAAGCCGTGTTATATCAGTGGGTTGAAGAATATGAACCGGAGCTTTTTCGCCGCATCCAGAAGCTGGTTGCCGAAAAGAAGTGGCACATTATGGGTGGCTGGTATCTGCAGCCCGACTGCGTGATGACCTCCGGCGAAAGCATTTTAAACCAGATTGATTTAGGACAAAGCTATTTCAAAGAAAAGTTCGGCGCTTCCTTTGAAACCGCCATTAACTTTGACCCCTTCGGACATTCCAGAGGTCTGGTGCAGATTCTGGCGAAAAAGGGCTATAAAAACTATATCTATATGCGTCCCAGCGAAGAAGAAACCTTCGATTTTAACTGGGTCGGCTTTGACGGAAGCAAAATCTGTGCCCATAATATTTTCGGCGGTTATGCAACGCTTAAGGGCAACGCGAGAGAGAAAATTGAAGATTACCTCAAAAAATATCCCGGTAAGGAAAACGGCCTGATTCTGTGGGGCATCGGAAACCACGGTGGCGGCCCTTCCCGCATCGATATGGAAAATATCGCGGCGATCCGGGAAGAACTGAAAGATACTTGCGATATTGTGCATTCCGATACCGACAGCTATTTTGCTACGGTAGATAAAGAGAACCTGCCGGAGAGAAAAGCCTCTTTAGGACCTACTATGGTCGGTTGCTACACCTCCCAGGTCAGAATCAAGCAGGCGCACAGAGCTTTAGAGAACAAGCTGATGCAAACCGAAAAAATCGTGGCTTGCGCCAAGCTTTCCAAGGGTGCGGATTTCGACGCGGATACCATATTCCGCGCGCGCAAAGACCTTGCCTTTTCCCAGTTCCACGATATTCTCCCCGGCTCTGCCATCAAGCCCGTTGAGGAGGACAGCCTGCGCCTGTTCCATCATGCAGAAGAAGATTTGGACCGCGTATTTGCAAAGGCGTTTTTCACGCTTTGCGACGGTCAGCCCAAGCCGCAGGATAAGCAGATTCCCGTGATGGTTTATAACCCCCATCCTTACGCGGTGGAGGGTGATTTCGAGGTGGAATTTTTGCTGGAAAACCAGAACTGGAACGATGGTGAACAGACCGTTGCCACCGTATTTGACGAAAACGGAACCCCCGTTCCCTGCCAGAATGAAAAGCCGGCTTGCACCTTTAATCTGGACTGGATTCAGAAGGTATCCTTCCATGGCACCGCAAAGCCCTCCGGCATCACACGGTTTAACTGCGCACTCCGCGTAGAAAAAGACTATACCATGCCGGCATATACGGAAAACGAAGACACCATTTTCGTAAAAAACGAGACGGCTTCTGTTGCTATCAGCAAAAAAACCGGTCTCATCGCGTCCTATGTAGTAAACGGCAAGAGCCTTTTAAAATCGCAGACCGGCGTTCTGGAGGTATACCGCGACGACGAAGACCCCTGGGCAATGCGGGTTTCCGCTTTCCCCGAAAAAATCGGCGAGTTTTCTTTGATTTCCGATGAAGATACCTCCGATTTCATCGGCTACGAGGGCGAAATCGTTCCCGGCGTCCGCGTGATTGAAAACGGCGACCTGCGCACCGTTGTGCAGGCAATTTTCCGCTATGACAAAACCTACGCCGTAACAGAATACACTCTGCCCAAGCACGGCGCATATTTAGACGTGCACCACAGACTGTTCTCTGCCAACGCCAACAAGATGATTAAATACCGTTTAGACACCACCATGCCAAACGGTGTGCCGGTAGGACAGACGGCGTTTGGCGTGCAGGAGCTTTTAAATGACGGCTCCGAGGATTGCTATCAGAAATGGTGCGGTATCCAAAAAGACGGCACCTGCCTTGCTGTTTTAAACCGCGGTACCTACGGCGGCTCTTTCAGCGGCGGCTCTATGTTCCTGTCTCTTTTAAGAACACCGCTTTACTCTGCGTTTCCCATTTTAGACCGTCAGGTAGCACCTCATAACCGATACCTGGACCATATCGATATGGGTATGCGCGAATTTTCCTTCCGCATCACGGCGACAAGCCACACCGATGCAGAAGCGGCTGTTTACAACGAACCGCCTTTTGTGATTTCCTTCTTCCCCTCGGGCGAAGGCACCATGTGCGATTCTACCGTTCTGTGCGACAGTCGGGATGTTTTGATTTCATCCTACAAAACGGATGCGGCAGGCAACATGTCGGTACACATGCACAACACAACCGATAAGACACAGTCCGTGATCGTGAATATTCCTGCAAAGGGTATTTCGCAGGAGCTCACCTTTGCGCCCTTTGAGCTGAAGCTTTTAAAGGAGCAGGGCAAAACACTGTGCGAGTAAGGTGCAAAAAAACACAAAAAACGCCAAAATCTCCAACGAAATCAATAATTAATACTCTGTTCATATATTTTTAATATAATTATAGTATAATAAAGTGTCGAAATATACATGAAGTTATACCGGAAAGGGTTTGAGTGATACAGATGAAACGATTGACAGTGAAAAAAGTTATCTTAATATTGGTAGTTGCATTTTTTGCATTTCTGTCTATCAACCTTGGCGTGCAGTATGCCAAGCTGAATCATATGACAACGCTGGACACCGGTGTAACCGAAGTGCTGGATGAGCCGCCCCTCCGCGGAAAGATGAACATGCTTCTTTTAGGCGTGGACGAAGGCGGTCACCGTTCCGACACTATGATGGTTGTCAGCGTGGATAATGTGAAGAACGAAATCAAGCTGCTCTCCATTCCCCGTGATACCAAAATCACATTAAGCAACGGTCAGGTCGTGAAAGCCAATGCTCTGATTGGCTTCGAACGTCGGGAAGAGCTTGTGATTGAGACCATCAAAGCTATGACAGGTATGCCCATTCATTATTACTGCGAGGTGGACTTTGACGGCTTTATTGAAATCATTGATGTGTTAGGTGGCGTGGACTATAACGTGCCTCACGATATGAACTATGACGACCCTGTGCAGGATCTGCATATTCACTTAAAAGCCGGTCCCCAGCATTTAGACGGTCAGGCGGCGCACGACTTTGTCCGCTTCCGTCACAACAACAAGAGCGAAGATGTTTACGCACCCGGCGAATACTATAAGGGCGACATCGGCAGAATCGGTGCACAGCAGGATTTCTTAGCTGAGCTGTTCCGCCAGAAGATGCAGCCGCAGTATATCTTAAAAGCTTCCGAGCTTTTGGATACCGCTTCAAAATATGTGCGTACCAACTTCACCATCTCCTCTGCGCTGGATTTTATTTCTATGTTAAAATCCACCAATTCCACAGATTTAGAATCTTTCATTCTGCCCGGAACGGACAGATATGAAAACAACATTTCGTATTATATCTACAGTCCTTCCGAAACCAAAAAGCTGGTTTTAGAAGAGTTCGGCTACCCCGAGGACGAGGCGAAAAAATTAGAGGAAAGCAAAAAAACCGCTTCTGCATCTCCCTCCGCGGAATCAGAGGCAACTTCTGATGCTACAGACGGAGAAGACGAAGAAACCGTTTCTTCTGCTGATGCTTCTGCAAAAGCATCCTCCACGCCCTCTGCAAAAGCCTCCTCTTCCGCAAAAGCTTCTGCGGACAGCGACACCTCGAAGGAACCGGAAAACACAAGAGTGCCCGTTTCTTCCATCGATTAAGAAACGCACCCGGAGGTGTATCATTTGAACAAAAGAAAATTTATTTTATCCATGGTTATCACCATGGCAATCCTAGTGATTGTGTACTGCGTGTTTGTCATGTTTTCCACAAATTCTGACTTCCGCGACGCTTTAGATACCGGTACCGCCGGCAAAACCAATGTGTTAGTCGTAGGCGTGGATAAAGACGGCAAGCGTTCCGACGTGAATATGCTGTTTTCCGTAGACTCGAAAAACAAAACCATCAAGCTGCTCTCCATTCCCCGTGATACGAGAGTGAAGCTTCCCGACGGCTCCCATGTGAAAATCAACGCCTGCATCGGCAAGGAAAACGGCGAAGAGCTTTTAATTGAAACCGTAAAAGAACTGACAGGGCTTCCCGTGAACGATTTCTGCAAGGTGAACTTTGTTGCTTTAAGAAACATCATTGATATTTTAGGCGGTGTGGAATTCGATGTTCCCATCGACATGGACTACGATGACCCTGCGCAGGATCTGCACATTCATTTAAAAGCCGGACCCCAGGTATTAAACGGCGAGGATGCAGAAGGTCTTCTTCGATTCCGTTCCGGATATGCTAACGCAGACCTTGGCAGAATCAACACACAGCAGGCATTTTTAAAAGAGCTGATTAACCAGAAAATGCGTCCGAAATATATTTTCAAGGCATTTCCCGTTGTGAAGGAAATCACCAAAAATCTGGAAACGGATATGTCCGCCATGTATATCATGCAATACGCATGGAAGTTCCGCGACAGTGAAAAGACGCAGTTTGATTCCTATACCCTGCCCGGTGCTCCCAAGACGATAAACGGCGCCTCCTATTACATTTGCGACGAAGCCGCAACCGAAACGCTGGTACGAACCGAGTTCGGCTATGTAGACGGCGAAGAAGCCACCGATGCAGACTATTCTATCAACGAAAAAGTGATAGATTAATATGGTTTTTAAGATTTTTTAAATCTTTAACATTTACAGGCTTTTGCCTGATACCTTATAAGAGGAGGTGTAATCACAATGGCATACATCATTTCTGAAGATTGCATCAGCTGCGGCGTTTGCGCATCTGAATGTCCCGTATCCTGCATCGCAGAAGGCGACGGCAAATACGAAATCGACGCTTCCGCTTGCATCGACTGCGGTAACTGCGCTAACGTTTGCCCCGTTGACGCTCCCAAAGCAGAATAATTTCAGCTAAAACAAGAAACCGTGAGGAACGCCTCACGGTTTTTTGTTTTTGATAAAAACAGAGCAAACATCTTCGCCACGGACGAAAACAAAATTACACGCTCTGCATACAAAACATTTTTACGGCACAAAATGTTTCGGAGAATAGCCCGTGTATTTTTTTAAAAGCCTGGATTTCCATACATTCATAACTTCAGAAACAGGGATTACAAAAAAGTCCAAAGCCCAAAAACAGACGGGAAAACACCATGTTTTCCCGTCTTCTTTATTGACTTTTTCAAAGGTCTGTGCTATGATTACAATAAGAGCCTGCCCGAATTTTTTGCAGGCAAAATGCATCCCCGAAAGGAGAATTTCCAATGGCAAAACCGGACCTTCGAATCAGCGTGATTTCCGATGTACATGTTACCCATTTCGGTGCAGGAGAAGAGGCATTTGACAGAGCGCTTCAGTTTCACTCGGAGAAGCTGCCGGAAAGCGATTTGTATCTTTTCACCGGCGACATTATCTATCAGCTGGACAGCTCCGATGAAAGCACCTGCAACAACGTATACGAATCCAACTACGATTTCGTGATGGAAACCGTAAACAAATATATTCCCGATATTCCGAAAATCTTCGTTGTGGGAAACCATGAGTTTCCGCAGAATAATACCGACCCCGAGCTGACGAAAAAATCGCTGGAGGTGTGGCAGCGCAAAACAGGGCAGCCCATCATGGAGCATGTGATTTTAAACGATTATCACTTCATTAAGGCACCCATCCGTTCCTGGGCAATGGAAAGCTCTCACGACCAGGAAATGTGGCTGAAAAACGAGCTGAAAAACGCCCTTTCCGACGGAGATCGTCCCGTGTTTTTCCTGTCGCACACATCTTTGCACCGCACCATTGGATGCTCTCCGAAAACGCCCGGATCCTTTTCAGAGGATTTCCGCACATTTTTAACCGAAAACCCCAGAATTATCCACATTTCGGGGCATATGCATAACCATATTTTAGATGAAAAATGTATTTATCAGGAAGGATTCACCTCCTTAAGCGCACCGGTTTGCGGCGTGGGATACATCTGCATGGGCGGATGTAACTACCTAAATCCCCCGGTTTTTGATTTTTCGCAAAGCTTGTTTTTAGAGGTTTCCGGCAACATCGTTAAGGTATACCGCGTGGATTTGGTTTCCCAAAAAATCATCGGTTCTCCATGGATAATTGACACCAGTGAAACCGCAAAAGGCGTATTCCGTTACGGGAAAGACCGCACCGAGACCGCAAAACGCCCTGCATTTGCGCCGGATGCAGCGGTTTCTGCCGTGGTAGAGGAGAGCCATGTATTTGCCGATGTGGCGCAGAAATTCAAAACCTTTGATGTTATCGTGGCATACTATAAGATATCCGTCACAAACGAAGCAGGCGAAACGGTGATAGACCGCGCAGAGCATACGGATTTTTATAATCTTTCTTTAGGCAAAACCTATGCTGATACCTTCCGCCTGGATTTGGGCGAATTTGCGCCCGGTGCATATACCTTAAAGGTCTATGCCGCCAATAGCTTTTTTGCCCATGACGGCAATGCCATAGAGTGCGCCTTTACCGTAAAATAACATTTCCAAAACATATTTTTCCTTTTCTTTGCGTACAATAACAGCAAAGGGAGGAATCCATATGCAACACATTGAAAAAACATCAACCAACGCCGGACAAGTCTCCGGCAAAAAAATGTATTTTCCGGAGCGGCTGATGCAATTTGCAAAACGCATCCGGGAAGAAACTGCAAAAAAACAAGCGGAGACCGACATGCTTCTGGCGCTCGATACAATCCGCACCCGTCGGGATACCATTTCAGAGAACCTGAACTTTATCACGGACACCGACTGCGCCGAAATCTGCATGTATCAACTGAAGGCCGCGGATTTAGACTACAATCGCCACATCCGCATGGCAAAGGAAACCGCTATGAAGGATGCGCGCACACGGGAGGAATCTGTATGAACACCGTTCTTTTCGTGATTGCCGCCGTCAGCCTTCTGGTGCTTCTGATGCTGTCTTTCATGCTTCGGTCTGTCAGAAGACTTTGGCTTTTATTTCTCCACTCTGCCGCCGGCTGGGTGGGACTATACATATGGAACAGCCTCTTTCCGGCGCTTATGCTCGGTATCAACATTGCCTCTGCCACCATTTTGGGCATATTAGGCATTCCGGGGCTTTTCCTGATGCTTGCGGCAAAGCTTTTATTCAAACTATAAAGAAAGAAGGACAAACACATGATAAATGTACTTGCAATCGGTAACAGCTTTTCTCAAGATGCTACCCGGTATCTGCGCAAGGTTGCGCAGGCGGCAGGCGATGATATCAAGGTAGTAAACCTCTACATCGGCGGCTGTCCCCTTTGGCGGCACTATAAAAACATCTGTGAAGATGCTCCTGCATACAGCCTGGAAATCGACGGCGAAAGCACCGGATTTTTCGTTTCCATCCGCCAGGCGCTCCTGACCCGGGAATGGGATTTTGTCACCATGCAGCAGGTGAGCAATCAGTCTCCCGACTACGATACATATCAGCCTTACTTGGATGCCCTTTCCGACTATGTGCTGACCTATTCCCCAAAGGCAAAGCAGGTGATTCACCAGACCTGGGCATATGAAAACGGCTCGGCGCGTCTTTGTGAGGAATTAGGCTATCAGGCCGATGCAGAAATGTTTGAAAAGGTACGCCAATCTTACGCGCAGGCGGCAGACGATATCTCTGCAGACCTGATTATTCCCTCGGGCGAAGCAATGCTTCTTGCCGCAAATCAGGGCTTTTCTATGCACCGTGACACCTTCCATGCCTCCTACGGCATCGGACGGTATCTGCTGGCGGCAACATGGTACGAAGCCTTAACCGGAAAATCCACCATCGGAACACCTCTGTTCCCCCTGGATATTTTTGCTGACGAAAATGAGCTTATCACAATGCAGGAAATTGCACACAGCACTGTGGCAAGCTACAAATAAAAAGGAGTGTATACATATGAAATTTCAGGACATCCACTTAAGAGACCCCTTTATTATGCCCTACGGCGGCAAATACTACTTATACGGCACAAGAGGCAGAAATGCCTGGGAAACCTGGGGTTCTTTAGGGTTTGATGTTTATATCAGCGAGGACCTCATAAACTGGTCTGACCCCATTTCTGTTTTTGAGGAATTTCCCGGCTTCTGGGGCACCATGAACCACTGGGCACCGGAAGTACACGAATACAAAGGCAAATTTTACATGTTTGCCTCATTTAAAAACGAAAATTGTTGCCGTGGCACACAGATTTTAATTGCAGATACACCGATGGGACCTTTTGTGCCCCACTCGGACGATGCCATCACGCCTCACGACTGGGAATGCTTAGACGGCACATTTTATATTGCAAAAGATGGCAAGCCCTATATCGTGTTCTGCCATGAATGGACGCAGATTGGAAACGGCGAAATATGCGCTCTGCAATTAACCGAGGATTTAAAACACGCCGTGGGCGAACCCCGTCTTTTATTCCGTGCCCATGACCCTGCGTGGAGCATTCTGCCTGATTGGGCAGCAGAAAACAATCTGATTGCCTATGTTACCGACGGTCCCTTCCTTTATCGCGGCGAAACCGGAAAGCTTTATATGCTCTGGTCCAGCTTTGCGGAAACCGGATATGTGCAGGCGGTTGCTGTTTCCGATAACGATGATATCGACGGAAACTGGAGCCATGAGCATCCCCTTCTGATGGAAAAAGACGGCGGACATGGCATGCTCTTTACGGATTACAGCGGTCAGCTCCATTTAACTTTACATGCTCCCAACAAACGTCCCATGGAACGCCCTGTTTTATATGACATAACGGAAGAAAATGGTGTGCTGAAACGGATAAAGGCGTAACTATGAACAATGTAGAATTTAACCACTATCATAACCTGAAATTATGCGACAGCCATTGGCATCTTTCCATGCCCCATGCGCTACAGGATACGGTTCGTACCTTTCGGGAAATGATGGCATATTTTGTGCTGGATCGCGTGGGCCTCATGACCTTGGTCAACACATCCAACCGCTATGACCCTGCCGCAAATCTGAAGGCATTTTATATAAAGGATGTACTGAATCACGAAAAAGCGGACAGCGTGTTTGCATACGGTTGCCTGAATCAGACTTATGACGCACGGGATACAGAAGAGGGGTTTTTGACACAAGTCAAAACGCTCTGCACCATATCCGAATAAGCTCTGCTTTTTGACGATATAATAAAACACATACCGGCAGGTATCTTTGCCTGCCGGTATTTTCACCAAGGAGAATGACGATGCTTCATATGCTTATGCCCATTATATTGGTTGTGTTTTCCAATGTATTTTATAATCTATCCACCAAATACACCCCCTCCGGTGCGAACCCATTTTTGTCGCTGACGGTAACCTATGTCACCGCCGCGGTGCTGTCTTTTCTTATCTTTCTCACCTCGGGAAAGGGGATGCAGCTTCCCGCCGAGGTTTCCAAGCTGAACTGGACAGCGCTCATTCTGGGCATTTCCATTGTGGGGCTGGAGCTCGGCTATATCTACATATACCGGGTAGGCTGGAAAATGGGGATCGGCTCTTTGGTGGCAAACATTGCTCTCGCCTGTATTTTGCTTCTAATTGGCGCTTTATTCTTAAAAGAATCCATATCCATCCGTCAGCTCATCGGCGTTTTTGTGTGCATGGCAGGGCTTATTTTAGTTACAAAGTAACGCACCGTACGGTGTGATGCACCACTTTTTTATTGTCATATGTAAAGAAAAAAATAGCGCTATTGTTGCAAATGCAACAACAGCGCTTTCTTGTATTTTTATTTTGTTCCTGTGGAGCCGAAGCCACCTTCGCCTCTGACGGTATCTGTCAGGCTTTCTGTTTCGGTGTAATTTGCAAACACGTAAGGTGCAATGACCATCTGTGCAATACGCTCGCCATGTTCAATGGTTTGTGCTTCCTGCGAGTGATTATGAAGCGCCACCATGATTTCGCCGCGGTAGTCGCTGTCAATCACGCCTACGCAGTTTGCAGGTGCCAGGCCTCTTTTGGATGCCAGACCGCTTCTTGCGTATACCAGGCCAACCAAGCCTTCCGGAATTTCCATTGCGATTCCGGTGTGCATCAGAAGCGTTTTCCCCGGTTCAATGGTAACAGGCTCATCTAAAACAGCTCTTAAATCTGCGCCTGCGGCAAACTGTGTGCCATAGGTGGGCGCAACTGCGCGGGAATCTAATTTTATGAATCGTACCGTTTTCTGCTCCATCTTATTTTTCCTTCCACTTCTCGTAGTATTCCTCGGCAGGAATAATCTGTCCCCGCTTTAAGGTTTCCTTCAGGTCGATAATCCGCTGATTGGTACTGCCACGGAAGCGAAGATTCAAATCCTTTTGTTCTGCCACGAACTCGCCGTCAACCAAAATATCGATATAAGAAAGCATTTCGTCGGTAACCTCGCATCTTGCGCGGCTGTCTTTTAAAAGCTCTCTGTCTAACAGATATCCTGTGTAGCACCAGATGGTTTTTTCCGGATAGGTTTCCTTGATTTTTTTAAGAAGCGGCACCAAAGCCAGCTGGTTTACCGGCTCAAAGGGTTCGCCGCCCAGCAGGGAAAAGCCCTTGATAAAGCTGGGGGAAAGCGCTTCTATAATCTTTTTTTCCTGCTCACAGGTAAAAGGCTCACCGGCATTAAAGTCCCACGTTTCGGGGTTGAAGCACTCCTTACAGTGATGGGTGCATCCGCTGACATACAGCGACACTCTTACGCCGATTCCGTTTGCCACATCGTGCGTTTTAATTGCGGAAAAGTTCATGGTTATCGTTCCTTTATCGTAGAATTACAGATGCAATACTCTTGCTTTGATTTCCTTGGTTTTGCCCACATTCCAGAAGTTTTCGCCTAAGTAACCGCAGGTTCTTCTGGTTACGTTCATTTTTGCATGGTCTTTGTTATGACACTGGGGGCATTCCCACTCGTTTTCGTCATTGATTTCGATTTCGCCGTCGAAACCGCAAACATGGCAGTAGTCACTCTTGGTGTTGAATTCGGCATACTGGATATTGTCATAGATGAATCGGACAACATCTTCAATTGCATCGGGATTGTGACGCATGTTGGGGATTTCAACATAGGAAATCGCACCACCGGAGGAAATCTTCTGGAACTGGCTTTCGAACTCGAATTTTGTGAAAGCGTCGATGTCCTCACGAACGTCTACATGGTAGGAGTTGGTGTAGTAACCCTTATCGGTTACGTCTTCCACGCTACCGAATTTCAGCTTATCAATTTTTGCGAATTTATAGCACAGAGATTCTGCAGGTGTACCGTAAAGCGCAAAACCGATACCGGTTTCTTTTCTCCATTTATCGGTAGCCGCACGCAGATGGTTCATAACTCTCAGTGCAAATTCCTGGCCCTCCGGCGTTGTGTGAGATACGCCACGCATTACCTTGGTCACCTCGTAAAGACCGATGTAACCCAAAGAAATGGAGGAATAACCGTCAAACAGATAGTCGTCAATCACTTCACCCTTATCCAGTCTTGCGATTGCGCCATACTGCCAATGCACGGGGCTGACATCAGACTTGGTACCTAACAGTGCACGGTGGCGGCACATGAGCGCTTCAAAGCACAGCTCCAGTCTTTCGTCGAACAGCTGCCAGAAGCGGTCTTCGTCGCCCTTTGCAGCAAGACCGATCTGGGGCAGGTTGAGGCTGACTACGCCCTGGTTGAAGCGGCCTTCGAATTTATAGTTTCCGTTTTCATCCTTCCAGGGAGACAAAAAGCTTCTGCAACCCATGGGACTGAATACGTTACCTTCATAGTTTTCACGCATTTTTTTAGCGGAAATATAGTCGGGATACATTCTCTTGATGGAGCACTGAACTGCCAGCTTGGTGATATAGTCATATTCGCCGCCCTGCAGACTGTTATGCTCGTCTAAAACGTATACCAGCTTGGGGAATGCAGGTGTTACATAAACGCCTGCTTCGTTTTTGATACCTTCTAAACGCTGACGGAGAATTTCTTCCACAATCATTGCGTTTTCTTTTAAGTATTCATCTTCTTTATCCAGATTTAAGAACAAGGTAACAAAGGGAGACTGACCGTTGGTGGTCATTAAGGTGTTAATCTGATACTGAATGGTCTGCACACCGGAGCGGAGCTCGTCTTTTGTGCGGCCCATAGCCAGTTTTTCCACCATTTCTTCCGATAATTCCTCACCGGCAACTTTGCGGATGCTCTCTTTGAATTTTTCGTTGCTCTTTCTTAAGTATTTGCCCAGATGACGGATGTCCACAGACTGTCCACCGTACTGGCTGCTGGCAACTGCCGCGATAATCTGGGTTACGATAGTGCAGGCAACCTGGAAGCTCTTGGGTGTTTCAATCAGCTTACCGTTCATAACGGTGCCGTTATCCAGCATATTTCCGATATCAATCAGACAGCAGTTGAAAATCGGCTGTACGAAATAGTCTGCATCGTGGAAATGCAGAACGCCGTCTTCATGTGCCTTGGAGATTTTTTCGGGAAGCAGGATTCGCTTTGTTAAATCCTTGGAAACCTCACCGGCAATCAGGTCACGCTGTGTGGATGCCGCAACTGCGTTTTTGTTGGAGTTTTCTTCCATAACATCTTTATTGGAGTTTTTAATCAGGCTCAGGATAGACTCGTCCGTTGTGTTCGCTTTTCTTACCAAAGCGCGGGAGTAACGGTAAATAATATAGGTCTTACCCAGCTCGAAATGATTCATCTGCATCAGCTTCTGCTCGATGATATCCTGAATATCCTCAACAAGCATACGCTTGCATTTTTTCGCTTCAATAAAGGCCAGAATAGACTCGATTTCTTCGTCGGTTGCACGCTCCTGCTCTTCCACCTCAGCATTTGCCTTGCGGATTGCCACTTCAATCTTCGCTCTGTCGAAATCGACGGTTCTTCCGTCCCTTTTTATTACCAACATTTTACATTACACTCCTCTTTTTTTCTATCGTTGTTACATTGTGTCGAAAGTATTTACCATTATACAATAAAAAAATTGAAAAAACAAGTTGCATTTGCAACACTTTTGTGGTATAATACAAAATGTAGGTGCAAAGTGAATATATGCACACTATATACAGGAGGCTATGAATATGCTCAAAACGGCTATGTTTCGCGGTTTGTCGGCATCTGATGTCCAGAAAATCGCGAACTGCCTTAGTATAAAAAAAGAAAAATTTAACACAAATGAAACAATAATGTCATATAACGGAAACAGTACCAGAATTGGCATTGTGGTATCAGGTTCGGCGGACCTTGTGTCCGACAGTTACGACGGAAGCCGCACCATTTTGGAGCGGTATTACGAGAACACCTTATTCGGCGAGCTGTTTGCACCGTACACCGGTGCCGATGACCCCGTGGTGATTGCATCCTCCCCTTGTGAGGTGCTTATGTTCCAGTCGAAGAACCTGATGTCACCCTGCAAGCACGCCTGTGATTTCCATGACATTTTCCTGACTAATATCATCCATCTGCTTATGCAGAAAACGCGGCTTCAGTCCCAGCGCATTGAGGTGCTGAGCTGTCGCTCTCTTCGCGCAAAGCTGATGCGATTCTTCGAGCTTCAGGCAAAGGATGCAGGTTCTAACAGTTTCATTCTCCCCTTTTCTCTGTATGCCCTGGCAGACTATCTCTGCATAGACCGCTGTGCCATGCAGCGCGAAATGAAAAAAATGCGGGAGGACGGGCTGATTGCCTCCAAGGACAAAAAAATCGAGCTGCTTTAGCCTATAACGCAGTTTGATTGACACCTAACTTTGAACGACACGCATCATATAGATCATTTTTTCTCAAATTTCCCCTATACGAAACGGCACCCATGGAGCAATCCATTGGTGCCGTTTTGCCGCTTTGTAATTCTTTTTTAAAGCACAAGCCGTTTCCGGGAGAAACCGTAAATCACTTTTGTGATTTATCGGTTCATTTCCGCCACGAAGGAAACGGGCTTCGCCGTCAGCTCCACCCACGCCGGATAAAATCCACAGGCAAGTGCCGTTTTCACCGAAGGCAGATTCGACCACGCCGCGCAGTAAAAAGGAACCTTGCCCAACCGGAAGGTTTCCTGCGTGATACGGGATACCAACGCCTTGGCAATTCCCTTTTTCCGATAGGCAGGCAGCACATCAATTCCAATCTGATACATGGTGTCGCAATCTGCCGAAACGCCTGCCATGCCGATTAAATTTCCACCGTCATACGCCCCTATTGCCAGCATATCCAGATGCTTTCGTTTCTCGCAAAGGGCATTGCTCCACTGCGGCAGATACAGGCCTTCAAAATCGGGAGGTGTAAGCACCCGCAGTTCGTAATCGCAGGATGTCTCTTTCGCCTTCAAAACATCGGGCAGAAAGTATTCCGCCATAAAACACAGCTCGTAACCTTCCCGTTTTAATGCGTCGTTTAAAACATGCAAATTGGGCGTTTCAAAGCAGTGCTCCGTCGGATACTTCCGGATATAATTTTCCACAACCTCTGCCACCGATTCGTGTACCGATGCCACCACATTGCTTCCGTAGGAAATCAGGTTGCAGAAAAAGGGGAGAGACAAGTATTTTCTTGCTTTTTCGTTTTTTTCAGACAACACGACCTTTGGTTTTCCTGCCGTAAAATTCTCCGGTCGGCAACCGACGTCAATTGCCGATTGCTCCATGGCAATTCTTAACACATCTGCGTTTGTCACAGTATTCACCTCCATTAAGAAATTTCCCATAAGGTAAAAACAGCGAGGGCTGTTACGCCCTCGCCGCTATATTTACAAGATTCAAATTAAGAAAGGTCTTCTACATAAAGAACTCTTGCGCCGTTTGCATCTACCTTGGCAGCCGCCTTGGGAGCAGCTTCTTCGGGAGCTTTGCCACGGGTTTCAAAGAATTTCTGTGCAACCTGCGGGAACAGAGCGTAGCTTAAAACGTCTTCTTCGCATTTTGCAATATCTTTGGTTTCTTCTCTGTATTTTTCCAGTTCGGGCTCTAAGAGGTCTGCAAGACGGCGGGTGATCACTTCATCGTCACCAATTGCAATCTTTCTTACCTCTTCGTTCACCTTACCGGGCAGCTGACCGTATTCACCGCGCAGAAGTCCCTTGGATTCTTTAGAAACCATTTTGTATCTGCCCATCAGTACGTTTAAAACAGCCTGTGTACCAACGATCTGGCTGGTAGGTGTTACCAGGGGAGGATAACCGAAATCCTCTCTTACGCGCGGCACTTCTGCCAGAACTTCGTAGTATTTATCTTCTGCGTTTGCCTGCTTCAGCTGAGAAATCAGGTTAGAAAGCATACCGCCGGGAACCTGGTACAGAAGAGCGTTGGGGTCAACGTTTAATACCTTGGGATCCAGTGTACCTTCTGCTTTCATCTTATCTGCAACTTTTCTGAAGTGCGCCGCAGCATCGCTTAATTTCTTAAGGTCTAAGCCGGTATCTCTTTCTGTGCCCTGCATGGTAGCAACCATTGCCTCTGTGGAGGGGTTTGCTGTACCGTTTGCCAAGGGAGACAGTGCGCAGTCAACGATATCCACACCTGCTTCTGCAGCCATGAGGTTTGTCATGTCGCCGGTACCTGCGGTGTTGTGGGTGTGCAGATGAATCGGCACGCCAACGTTTTCCTTCAGCTTCTTCACCAGCTTATATGCATCATAAGGCAGCAGCAGATTTGCCATATCCTTGATACAGATGGTGTCTGCACCCATTTTTTCTAAATCGCAAGCTAAACGCACGAAGTAATCGATATCGTGCACGGGGCTTACGGTGTAAGAAAGAGCAGGTTCACACATACCGCCATACTGTTTTACGAACTTAATCGCTGCTTCTAAGTTTCTGGTATCGTTCAATGCGTCGAACACACGAACAACATCGATACCGTTTTCAATAGACTTTTTGCAGAATGCTTCAACAACATCGTCTGCATAGTGCTTGTAGCCTAAGATGTTCTGACCGCGGAACAGCATCTGAAGCTTCGTGTTGGGCATAGCCTTTTTGATAGCACGAAGGCGCTCCCAGGGGTCTTCGTTTAAGAAACGCATACAAGCATCGAAGGTAGCACCGCCCCAACATTCAACGGACCAGTAGCCAACGCTGTCTAAAATTTCCAGAGCGGGAAGCATATCTTCGATTTTCATTCTGGTAGCCGCCTGAGACTGATGGGCATCACGCAGAATGGTATCTGTAATAAATAATTTATTCGCCATATCTTTTTGTTCCTTTCTTCTGCAGTTTTATCTGCAGAAACAGTAGGGCTTATGCCCCTGCAGGTCGCAGGAGCATACCCTCAAAGATTCTTATTTCATGAACAGAGTCAGGAATGCACCTGCCGCAATTGCAGAACCGATAACGCCTGCAACGTTGGGACCCATAGCGTGCATGAGCAGGAAGTTTTTCGGATTTTCTTTCTGTCCCACAGTCTGGGATACACGTGCCGCCATAGGAACTGCGGAAACGCCGGCAGAACCAATCAGAGGATTGATCTTGTTCTTGGTGAACAGGTTCATCAGTTTTGCAAATAATACACCGCCTGCTGTACCAAAGCCGAATGCTACGATACCCATGCAGATGATTGCCAATGTTTTTCCGGTTAAGAATACGTCTGCTGTTGCAGTTGCACCAACGGAAATACCCAGGAAAATGGTAACGATGTTCATCAGCTCGTTCTGAACGGTTTTGCTCAGACGTTCTGTTACGCCGCATTCTGTCAGCAGGTTACCCAGCATTAAGCAGCCGATTAAGGGAGCTGCAGAAGGCAGAAGCAGAGCAACAAATGTGGTTACCACGATGGGGAAAATAATCTTTTCTGTTTTGGAAACAGGACGAAGCTGTTTCATCACAATCTGACGTTCTTTCTTTGTGGTGAGAAGCTTCATGATGGGGGGCTGGATAACAGGAACCAGCGCCATGTAGGAATACGCCGCAACGGCGATAGGACCTAACAGGTCGGGAGCCAGCTTCGAGGTTACGAAGATAGCTGTGGGGCCGTCAGCACCGCCGATGATACCGGTGGAAGCCGCTTCAAAGGGAGTGAAGCCGAACAGCAGTCTGGTACCGAAGAATGTCAGGAAAATACCAAACTGTGCCGCTGCACCTAATAATAAGCTCTTGGGGTTAGCAATCAGGGGACCGAAGTCTGTCATTGCACCAACGCCTATGAAGATTAAGCAGGGATAGATACCCAGCTTAACGCCTAAATACAAATAGTCAATCAAACCGGGAGTGATTGCTCCTTTTCCGCCGAAAGCATCCCAATGCACATGACCGCCGGAGAACAGTTCTGTGTGATACATTTCTGCACCGGGCAGGTTTGTCAGCAGCATACCGAATGCGATAGGCAGAAGCAGCAGGGGCTCAAACTTCTTCACGATTGCAAGATACATCAGAACGAAGGAAATCAGAATCATGATGAGAACCTTCCAGTTCTTTGCAATCATCGCAAAGCCCATGTCGCCTAAAAAGTTTTTGAATGCATCCACCAAGGATACTTTTTCGCCGCCTGCGCCGCCTGCGTTAAAGATATCGGGGATGTTCACCATTTTAATAGCGTTCGCATCTGCGATTGTCATGTCAATCACGCCTTCTTCGCCGCCTGCGATGTACTGAATCATCGCGCCGACAGCAGGCATTGCGCCTGTAGGCTGAGCGGAAAGAATCACGTCAACCTCGCTACCTGCATCGATAGCACCGGTCTGGATGTAGCCCTGATAGTTCTGGATAGTTAAAGCCTGCGTGTCAAAATCCAGAGCCATGATAGAATCGGCGATGTCTTTTTCGCCTGTATTTTTTACGGTAAATGTTAATGTTTTTGCTTCTTCATCAAACTTTGCATCGGAAACAACCACCGTACCGGAGGTGTCTTCTTCAGGCATGTTCATGATGGCTTCTGCCGGTACTTCTACCGGAGCTTCTTCTACAGCCTCTGCATCAGCGGGAGCAGCTTCTGTGCAGAAAGCAGTCATTGTGCATGAAAAAACAACCAGAAGCATAAGCAAAAGGGATGTCAGTTTTTTGCTCATGTCTATAATCCTCCTAAAACTTACGCGATGGTGCACAGCAGAGCGCCGCTTTCAACAGTTGCACCCTTTGTAACGTTTACGGATGTTACCTTACCTGCGCAAGGAGCCATGATTTCGTTTTCCATTTTCATAGCTTCTAATACCATCAGAACCTGACCTTCGGAAACGGTGTCACCAACGTTTACGTTTACAGCCAGGATAGAGCCGGGCATGGGGCATGTAACCTGTTCGCCTGCACCTGCGGGGGCGGGAGCTGCTGCGGGAGCCGGTGCGGCTGCAGGAGCAGGAGCTGCTGCGGGAGCATTTGCGTCCATCAGTTCGATTGTGATTTCATAGTCTGTACCGTTTACGTTTACTTTATACTTGTTCATTTTTTTCTTCCTTTCTTTTTTGAATCCTTGTTTTATTCTTGAATTACAGTTTTTTGATAGAGAGAATGCGGATACCGGTTACGTCCGTTCCCAATTCCTCTGCCAGTGCTGCGGATACCGCCGCAACAAATTCGCCTTTGTTGGCAATTCCGTTATCTGCCGGTGCTGCCGCAGGTGCTGTTGCCGGAACCTGTGCGGGCTTTTTCTCTTCCTTGATAAAAGCCTTGCAAATTGAGCCGACAATACTGCAGATTGCGATGATACAGATAAGACCTACAAATACCAGTCCGAAACCAAAACCGAATACGGTTACGTTTCCGATTTGTTCTGCTGCCTGTAATGAAATTGTCATTCCATGCTGCCTCCCTTCCTAGATTTCCGTTCTTATAATATCTATGCGTAAAGCTTGGTTTCCCGGAAGCAAAACTACATAATTCCGAAAAAAGCCAATCCTATGCCACATATCATTTTATCAAAATGATAAAAAAATATCAATATCAAAATGCAATTTTTCTTAAATTTAACAAAAAAAACGAAAAAAATCAAAAAAAACCATTTCCCCTATTGTATTTTTACTAAAAAAACAGTATGATATATATATCATAAAATGTGGAATGTTGCAGGAAAAGGATTGTGTGTATGGATATTATCAGTCAGATCAATAAAACCTACGAAAATATGAGCAAGCGGCATAAGCTTCTTGCGGAGTTTATCCGTGAAAATTTCGATAAAGCCGCCTACATGAACGTAGAGCAGTTATCCAATGCTGTCGGTGTCAGCGAAGCAACCGTTGTTCGGTTTTCTGCCGAGCTGGGATATGGTAAGTTTCAGCATCTTCAGCGTGCCCTGCAAGACTATGCCAAATCGCGGCTTACCAGCGTTCAGCGAATGGACCGGGCATATGACCTGTATCAGGGAACCGATATTTTAACCTCAGTGCTGAATGCAGATATTGAAAAAATCAAAGCCACCTTATCGGGCATCGACCGGGAAGCCTTTTCCGGTGCCATCGACAAAATCCTGAACGCAGAAAACATTTATATCATCGGTCTTCGAAGCGCTTCCTCGCTGGCAGGCTTTTTGGGGTATTATTTAAACCATATGTTCTCCAATGTGAAGGTTGTAAATTCGGCAAGTGCCGGTGAAATGTTTGAGCAGATTTTCCGCGTCGGGCCAAACGATGCCGTGATTGGCATCAGCTTTCCGCGGTATTCTCTCCGAACGGTGCGCGCCTTGAAGTATGCCAAAAAGATGGGGGCTTCTGTTATCGGTATTACCGACGGCGAAAACTCTCCGATTTTGGCTATCTCCGACCACACACTACTTGCCAAAAGTGACATGGAATTCTTCGTGGATTCTCTGGTTGCTCCTCTTTCCGTTATCAACGCATTGGTGGTTGCATTAGGCATGAAGCGAAAGGACGAGGTCAGCGACACGCTGCAGAAGCTGGAAAACATCTGGCAGGATAACGATGTGTATGACAACGGGAAATAAAGTGTCCGGTGATAGACAGATGCACTTTTGAGAAAATAAAATGCTTCGATAGGAAGCGGATGGTTTTTTCGGAAAAATAAAATTTTTTCATAATAAGTAATTACACTTACTGTGAAGATATCATGCTTTGGCAACAAGCAGGTCGCTTGTTGTGAAAATATAATGCTCTGACTGCATGCAAATGTACTTATTATGAAAATATGACGCTTTGACTGCATGCAAATATACTTATTGTGAAAATATGACGCTTTGACTACACATAAATGTACTCTCTGCAAAAAGATATCTTCTCCCAAAAACGAAGATCTCCAACGAAAAACCACACAACAAACAGCAAAGCGGTTCCTTGCAGTTATCCGATGTATTGCACAAGGTTTTACAAAAAATATCATAATCAATAAAGGACAGGCACTGTCAGTGCCGTAGTCCACTTCAGAATCAATTCAAGATAAAACGAGGTATTAACCAATGGAAAATAAAGAAATGATGGTAACAGATTTTGATTACGACCTGCCGGAGGAGCTGATTGCACAAACCCCTCTTTCCGATAGACCGGCATCAAGACTTTTAGTTTTAAATAAGGAAAACGGTGAAATCAAGCACGGCCATTTCCGTGATATTTTAGATTTGCTTCACCCCGGCGATTGTTTGGTTCTTAACGATACAAAAGTTATCCCTGCAAGGCTCTACGGCGAGCGGGAGGATACAGGTGCGCCGGTAGAATTTCTTTTGTTAGAGCAGCAAAATGACGATGTATGGAACGTGATTTTAAAGCCGGGAAAGAAATGTAAGCCCGGTCATATTATCTCATTCGGCGGCGGAAAGTTGAAGGCTGAGATTATAGAAATTACCGAAGGTGGAAACCGTTTGGTAAAATTCCTGTATGACGGCATTTTCAACGAAATCCTATCAGAATTAGGCGAAATGCCCCTGCCGCCATACATTCATGAAAAGCTTTCCGACCGTGACCGGTACCA
>JAFQLU010000080.1 GCA_017396465.1 Clostridia bacterium
CAGCGGCAACAGCAGCACGACCGAAGCGAAGTAATTTTTCTTTGATGTCTTCGCCGATGGTAGCATCGTCAGCGTCAACAACGTCATGACCGTAGATACCGAAAGCGGGCAGACCTTTCTGTGCATGCGTAGCCAGAACGGAAGCCAGGTAAACAGCACCGGGTCTTTCTGTTGCATTGAGGCCCCAAACACCCTTGATTGTGTTGGGATCCATGTCCATGGTCTCGGAACCGTAGCACCAGCAGGGTGTAACGGTTAATGTGATGGAAACGCCAGCTTTTCTGAATTTGTCTTCACAAGCAGCAGCTTCAGCAACACGACCGATGGTTGTGTCAGCGATAACAACCTTAACAGGTTCGCCGTTGGAATACTTTAAGTTTTCCTCGAATAATTTTGCGGCAGCTTTTGCCATGCCCATTGTCTGATCCTCTAAGGATTCACGAACCTTCAAAGGACCGCGGCGTCCGTCGATGGTGGGACGGATACCGATTACCGGATAATCTCCGATTAATCTGCTTTTAGCCATTGTTTTTACCTCCATTTATCATGTGATATATAATTGTTTGATAAAACGCTTGAAAGTTGCGCTTAGTCGTCGATGATAACAGTGCGAGTGCCGGCGTTCCAATCAACGCTTGCACCTAATGTTTCGGAAATGGCACGAACGGGAACCATGGTACGGTCGCCGATAATCTGCGCCGGAACGTCGATTTCGATATTTGTGCCGTTTTTGTTGATGACATTGGTGTCAATCACCAAAGAGAGCGTATCCTCGCCGCGCTTTGCGGTTACGGTTCTGGTTTCGGGAGCCCATTCCACCGTTGCGCCCAGTGCCTCGAAGATGGCACGCAGGGGAACTAAAGTTCTGTCGTTCACAATCACGGGGGGCTGGTCGAAGGTTAAGATTTTTTTGTTTACGGTAACCATAATGTCAGCCGGCAGGGGACGGGAGCCGTCGAAGGGAATATTCATTTCCTTGGCAAACTCTTCTGCATAAGAGCCGGAAATACCGCGGATGGTTAAATCAAAACAGTTATAAAACGCGTCGCCGGAAATGTAATATGTATTACCGGGAACAGAAAGCACCTTTAAAGCTTCGCAGCCTGCAAAAGCGCCGCTTTCGATTCTGGTTACACGGTCGTTTAAAATAACCTCTTCCAGTGCTTCACAGGATAAAAATGCGCTGGGGCCGATGACGGACATGCTTTCGGGAAACTGCACATTCTTCAGCTTGCGGAATGCGTTGAATGCGCCCTCGTCAATAGAGGTCACGCCTTCGCCGATGATTAAGGTTTCCACGTTTTTGGTGCCTTCCGCATACCAGGGAATGTCGGGCAGATATTCGTATGTCAGCTTCATGTCGCCATTGCCGTTTACATACATGGTAGAGCCTTCAATGCTCCAGGAAATGTTTTCGGAAACGGAGCCTGTTTCTGCAGAAACGGCAGGAATCACCGCCGCAGACATCGTAAGAATCACACAAATGCTCAGAAGAGCAGATAATATCTTTTTCATGAGTTATATCCTTTCTTATATTGATATTCTTCTTATATTATACTATACAGCATATGAAAAGTCAATGCGGAGTTTGGGAAAATCCGCGATTTTACCCTTTTATTCTCCCTTTCCCTCTGCGCGAAGCTCTAACATATACTGCTTGGGTGTTTTCCCTGTCATGTTTTTAAACACGCGGGAGAAATGAGTGGGGGAGTCAAACCCGTTGGTGGTGGCAATTTCCGTCACATTGTTCAGGCCACCCAGCATCATGCGCCGTGCACGGGTGATGCGCACCGTGTTCACATAGGTCACAAAGGAGCTTCCCAGATAGCTTTTAAACAGGCGGGAAAGTTGGAATTTGTCAATCTCAAAGGTTTCGGCAAGGATGTCAAGCGTGATTTTACTGTGACAGTTGTTGTTGATAAAATGGGCGATGGACGTGAATTTTTTGGCAATATCATCGTCTATGGGAATCTTTTTTTCGCCTATGCCTTTTTTGTTGAGCAGAAGAATCAGCTTACAAAGTGCCAGCTTTAAATGAAACTCCTTATAGAAATTATCGTAAAGATAAATCCTGAGAATTTCCTCAAAAGCCGCACGGACCTTTTCCCGCGTTTCACTGTCAAATTCCACGATGTGGGATTCCATGTTGAAGATGGAAAGCAGGGCGGGATCGGGGAGAAAGCCTTCTAAAAATTCTTTTTTGAAATTGATGAGAATACGGCGCTTCGTGCTGCTTCCGATACCGCACGCCTTGTGGGCAAGATAGGGAGGCAGAAGCACCACGTTGTTCTGGTTCAGCTCATAGGAATGGTCGCCGATGTGGAACGTACGCGCATTTTTGGTCATATACATCATTTCGTAGTGGTTGTGGTGGTGGAAAAAGAGCATGTTCACCTCACCGTCGTAGGTTTGTTCTTCCACGGCAAACAGACTGGAAGAATCGTCCAGCAAATCATCGGTAAAGATTTCCAAAAAAAACACCTCCCGCGCAAAAAATATTGGTTTTATTATAGTATATCAAATAAAAAAACATTTGTCAACGCAAGAATTGTAGAAAAATAATGGTGTTTTATGCAAGAAATGTGTTGCAGAAAATATTTTTTTGGTGTAAAATAAGAATAGATAAAAATTTGATGTGGCGAGGGTCCGTCCGCCTCTCTCTCGTTCCCTGATATATAATTATCGTTTTAACGGGCGGACTCTTTTTCACATATATTTAAAACGCTCCCGATGCCCCGGGGGCGTTTTTCCTTTTTCTTATGTTTTGCGTAGGGGCATTGGGGTGGTGTGTGCTTTGATTTAGGGTGTGCCTTGGATGTATCCGGGTGTGTTTATCTTTACGCAACTCCCTGATACATCCAAGGCGCAATCTTAACCCAACTGCCCTTAAACCCAAGCTACATCCAACGCGCAATCTGAACTCAAGCACTTTCCTCGCTCTCCATTCTCCATCCCTATCTCCATCCCCCCATACTCCGGAAGGGATTCACCGTATCCACCGAAACACTTAAAAATCCCCCGTCGTGCATCAGGTGCTCCGCCGCAAAATAAAGTCCCACCGTGTATGGTGTATCCGGACTATCTTCAAAATCGGGAAGAAGAGAAGCTTCTCCCAAAAACAAATCATATTTTCCTGCCGCAACCCGACGGGAAAATTCCTTCTTATCCACGCCCACCGTTTCGGCGGAAACCCCACACTCCGTCAGATTTTTTAAAACCCCTTCCGCCACGGCGCGCCTGCCGGCTACGGTTTCGCAGTAGAGCAGGGTGAGGCGGGTTTTCTGCCCGACTTTGTCGGGCGGTGCATCGCTTTGTGTACCGGCTACATCAGGCGGTGCATCGCTTTGTGTACCGGCTACAACAGGCGGTGCATTGCTTTGTACGTTGGCAGTTTTGACTTCTTCCAAAGAAACAGTTGCCTCCCGTGTCGCGAAAGGCTCCTGCGCCGCCTTGGGGTGCCGCGGAACAAAAGACGGCTCCGCATCCTCCGGCAGAAACGCCGAGGTATTTATATGCGCCCGTGCGATGTCTGCCACATTCTTTTCTCCCACACCCAAAAACACGAACCTGCACCCGGTGTAGGAAGCCTCCGAAAACCCCTGCGGCAATGGCTCTTCCTCTTTTGTCAGCACATCCACGGTGCCGCTTTCCAGCATATTGTATGCGGTTTCGCGATTGTCGGCAAGATGAATGACCGCCTGCTCAAAATAGGGAAGGACGCCGCTGTGATGTGCATCGTTTGCCGTAAGGCAAAGCTTCTCTCCCACCCGATAGTCGGAAAGGAGAAACAAACCGCTTCCCGGCGCTGGCGGCAGAAGAACAGAGCCCGTAACCAAAAATCCGCCCTCCGGCAGGATGGGAAAATCCAAAAGCCGCGGAAGGTTTGGCGAAGGGTGCAGAAGAGTGAGCCGGAGTGTGTTCCCCACGACATCTGCCGACATCACGCAGGAAAGCCTGCTTTTGTAATACCCGTCGGATTCTAAAATCCTTTGGACGGACATGGACACATCCCGCGCCGTCAGCTCCTTTCCGTTTTGAAAAAACACGCCATCCTTGATTTCGGCATAAAAAGTGAGTCCATCGTCGCTGAAATGACAGGATGCACATAAATCCGGCTCCGCGGAAAAATCGTCTTTTAAAATAAATAAACTGTCGTATAGACAAGAAAGGACCTCGGCGTTTTGCTTCACCGAGGTCACTAATGGATTAAGTGTATCTGTGTTGTATAAACAAAGGTCTAAGATTGTGTCGGTTTCAAGCGATACATCTGCTTTTGCCGCGGCATCCTCATGGGGCGCATCCTTTGTGCAACCTACAAGCATTGCGGCAATGAGCAGAGCAGGGACGAAAAACTTCAATCCGCGCTCACCTACACCTTTCTATTGGTTACTGTGCGTTTTTATAATCTTCGTATCTGGGGGGATTACATTCGGGGCACTGCCAGAAGCCCACCATCTGAACCATTTCCCAGGAAACCTCCTGCGACTCTTTGCCTTCTAACTTTTTACAGCCTTCTAAATGATAGGTTAAAGAATCCACGTTATCCTTGGGGTCTTTAATCATAACCACCTTAGGAGCTTCTTCCTTTTTCACAACCTGCTTGTTTTCGGAAACGGCAGGAAGTTCTAAATCGGTAGGAACATCGTTAGCAGGTGTTTCAGCAGCTTCGCCTTCTGCGGCTCCGCCGTTTTCAGCAGCTTCGCCCTGGGGTGCGCCTTCTTCTGTGGGAGCAACAGGTGCTTCGCCGCCGTTTTTGGAGCATCCGCAGCCGGACAGAAGACCGAATGCTAAAATAAACGCCATAGATAATGCTAATAATTTTTTCATGTTTTTCTCTCCTTTATAGTTTAAACAAAAATTTCAGTTTTAAACCCATTTTTCGGTTTACGGAATCTGGAAGGATGTGATGAAGGAACCGTCGGAGTTTTTGTATTCGGCATAGACGGAGCTTACAGGAATGCCGGCAGTGCTGACGGTGTTGAGAATCTTCCATGCTTCATTTTTTTCCTCGGCAATGTTATTGGATTTAAAATAGTCGACGGTTGCTCTGTTTGCGTAATTGCGCAATGTTAAGGTGAGTACAAGGACATCACCCTTTGCTCTGACCTGATACTTCCATGTGCTGTTATATACAAGTTCATCACGCAGTGCATCGGCATAAATAGCAACCGGGTTGACATTCAAGTCGGAAAGGTTCAGAGAAATTTCGCGCGCAAGGTCGCTGTACTGCACGTTACCAAACCGATTCAGTTCATCAAAGTTAATGATGGTGTAGCCGTCAATGTTGGAGCTTTGAACTGCTTCGCCATTCACATAGGTCACAATATCGGTGTGCAGAATGTTTTTGCTCACGTTTTTAGAACCGATGCTCCAGAAAGCCGGGTTTTCGTTCTGGGGGTCAATGAAAGACACATAGTCATTTCTTGTAACGGAAAGGGTTCTTGTGTTATTGTCATATACAACGTTAAAACCATAATACTGCAGATCTTCTACACAGATGTAGGTGTAGTCGTTCACGTTGTAGGACTGAAGCTGAAAGCCGTTGATGGATGCGGCAATGTCCGTGGGACGGGTTTTGCCGATCACGGCGCCAACTTTTACGGCACCTGCAGAAAGTTGCAGACAAGACGCCATCATCACCATAACAGATACCAAAGCGACTAATTTTTTTATTGCTTTTTTCATGTGTTTTCTCTCCTTTGAGGTTTAGATATTTTCTTTGATATACGCTATAGCTTTTTCCATTGCTTCTTCGATGGGAAGGTCAACGGATTCGCTGTCGGTACGCAGTTTGTATTCGCAAACGCCGTCTGCTGCTTTTTTGCCCACGGTGATACGAACGGGGATACCGATTAAGTCGGCATCCTTAAACTTCACGCCTGCGCGCTCTTCGCGGTCATCTAAAAGCACCTCGATGCCCTGCTTTTTCAGGGATTCATAGATTTCTTCTGCCATCTGTCTCTGGGTATCGTCTTTTACGTTTACGGGAACCACGGTCACCTGATAGGGTGCGATGGCAACGGGCCAGACCAAACCGTTTTCATCTGCAAATTGCTCGATGGTTGCAGCGATGGTACGGCTCACGCCGATACCGTAGCAGCCCATGATGATGGTCTGGGGAACGCCGTTTTCATCAAGATATGTGCAGTCTAATGCTTCTGTGTACTTGGTGCCCAGTTTAAAGATATGGCCAACCTCGATACCCTGTGTGGTAGAGGAGGGCTGTCCGCATTTGGGGCAGGGGTCGCCTGCAACGATGGTGCGAACGTCCACGATTTCAGCTTCAAAATCGTCGGTATTTACGTTGATATAATGATAATCGGTTTCGTTTGCGCCAACGATGAAGTTAGACATCGCAGAAACCTCTCTGTCCATAATCACGGGCACTTTCATGCCGATAGGGCCTGCAAAGCCGACTTTAGCATTCGTTGCTTCCATCACCACTTCAGCCGCCGCCAGCATCAAATCGTCGCCGTTTACGCCTAAATGGTTTGCAAGCTTCACTTCGTTGACCTCACGGTCGCCACGCACCATAACCGCAACGGTCTTTTCGCCTGCGGTGTAGAGCAGTGTTTTTACGAAAGCGGTGCTGTCGGTACCAAGGAAAGAAACCAGCTCTTCAATGGTTTTCACATTGGGCGTATGGATTTTTTCCATGGGCTTTTTGGCTTCTTTTTCCATGTCGGGGGCAAAGCATTCTGCTTTTTCCACGTTTGCGGCATAACGGCAAGCGGGGCAGTAGCAAATGGTGTCCTCGCCCACTTCGGATTTCACCATGAATTCCTGGGAGCCGGAGCCACCCATAGCGCCGCTGTCTGCGTCAACTACAATATAGTCAAGACCTAAACGGTCAAAGATTTTGCAGTATGCTTCATACATTTTCTGGTAGGAAACATCGAGTCCTTCCCATGTGCGGTCAAAGCTGTATGCATCCTTCATTAAAAATTCTCTGGAGCGGATGATACCGAATCTGGGACGGCTTTCGTCTCTGTATTTATTCTGAATCTGGTAAAGCGTTACGGGAAGCTGACGGTAGGACTTTAAGTTCTGCTTCACGGTGTTTGTAAAGATTTCTTCGTGAGTGGGTCCTAAACAAAAATCACGGCTGTTTCTGTCTTTTAAACGGAACATGTTCGCACCGAACACATCCCATCTGCCGGAAGCCTGATAGGATTCTGCAGGCAGAAGAGCAGACATCAAAAGCTCCTGCGCACCGGAAGCATCCATTTCCTCACGCACAATATTTTCAACCTTTTTAAGTACGCGCAAACCCAAAGGCAGATAGGAATACACACCTGCGGCGAGTTTTCCGATGATACCTGCGCGGAGCATCAGCTGATGGCTGATGGTTTCTGCCTCTGCAGGAACCTCACGCAGGGTACTTAAAAATAAATTTGACATTCTCATAAAATAAGCCTCTTTCTGCCTGCTGACTATATAAAATAAAGAAGCGCGTTCTGCCTGCAGGCTCTGCAGAACATACATATATTTACTTTATTATAATAATATAAAAAGGGCAAACTGTCAACCTTTTTTTCAAAAGAAAAGTGAAATGAAATTAAGGGAAGAAAAAATTGCAAATTTTTATGCAAAATCCACGGAAAAGCCCATGAATAAAACGAAAAATGAAAGAAAACGCCGAAAAAATGCCAAAACGGGCAAATCCGATTGACTTTGCGGCGATTTTATTGTATACTGATATTATTATATGTCAAAGTAGGTGCAAGCTATGGATCAGGCAAATAAAGAATATTTTACCAAAGCACTTTCCGAGTGGTGCGGCGTTGTGGAGGAAAACACCCATATCGACGCCAAGCATTACGATAACTATAAAGTAAAAAGAGGCCTTCGTAACAGCGACGGTACCGGTGTTTTAGCAGGCTTAACCAACGTCAGCCAGGTGCACGGTTATATCATGTATGAGGACGATCGTATCCCTGATGACGGTAAGCTGAGCTACCGGGGCATCGACGTGTCCGAAATCGTTACCGCCTGCGAAAAGGAAAACCGGTTCGGCTATGAAGAGGTTTGCTATCTTCTTCTGTTCGGTAAGCTTCCCACCAAGCAGGAGCTGAAGGACTTTACGGCGCTGGTTGGCGAAATGCGTCCTCTGCCCAATGGCTTCCGTGAGGACATGATTATGAAAACTCCGGGCAATGACGTGATGAATAAGTTAGCGCGCAGCGTTCTTTCCATGTATTCTTACGACAGAACGCCTGACGATACCGACCTTTATAACCTGGTGCGTCAGTCTATCCTGCTGTTTTCCAGAATGCCCACCATGGTGGCGTATGCCTATCAGGCAAAAACCCATTATATCGACGGCAAGAGCCTTTATATCCATAATCCCCAGCCGGATTTGTCCATTGCGGAGAATTTCCTTTACATGATCCGCCCCGATAACAAATACACGGATCTGGAAGCCAAAACGTTAGACCTTGCCATGATTCTGCACGCAGAGCACAGTGGTGGTAACAACTCCACCTTCACAACCCGTGTGGTATCTTCTTCCGGCACCGATACCTATTCTGCCATTGCGGCGGCAATCGGTTCCTTAAAGGGCCCCAAGCACGGTGGTGCCAACAGAAAAGTCATGGGCATGATAGAAGACTTTAAGCAGAACATTTCCGATATCAATGACCGCGACCAGGTGGCAGGTCATATTGAAAAGATTTTAAACAAAGAGGGCTTCGACCGTTCCGGTCTGGTATACGGTATGGGCCACGCAATTTACACCAAGTCCGACCCCCGTGCCGTGCATTTAAAGCGCAAGGCAGAGGAGCTGGCGTATGTGACGGGCAACGAGGAAGAGTTTAAGCTCTATAGCTTAATTGAAGAGCTGACGCCTGAAATCTTTGCCAGGAAAAAAGGCCCCAAGGCAATGTGCGCCAATGTGGACCTTTATTCCGGCTACGTGTATCAGTGCTTAAACATTCCTCCCGAGCTTTACACCCCCTTGTTTGCCATCGCAAGAACGGCAGGCTGGTGTGCACACAGAATCGAGGAGATTCTCTATGGCGGAAAGATTATCCGCCCGGCGTATAAGAATGTGCGCAAAAGAGCGGAGTATATACCCATTGACGAACGATAATGCGGGTGGGGATATAAAAAAAGCCCATAACCGCAAAAGGCGAAGAGAGTCTGTATTGAATCCGTATGATAGAAGTTAAAAAAATGATAGAAGTTAATGGAAAATATCGTTTGCAAAAACGATATTTTTCTTTTTTAATCGCCTTTTGCTCGCACGAACGGAACCTCTCGCAGTATCTATATACAGCTTCGGATTCCGTTCGTACCCGATGGGGCAGGCTCTCCGTTCTGAATCTTTTTTTCCTATCCCCGAAGAGGGAAGAGCGTGTAAAATAAAAAATGCGAAAAGAAAAGCAGGCATTGCTCAACACGAGCAATGCCTGCTTGGTTTTTAGTTTACTGGTATTGTTTTCATCTGAGTCAAAGGTCTTGCGTTTCCGAACTCTTCTAACACGAAGATCTTCACGGTGTCGGGAACAGCGTCCATTCCCTCGTAGGGAACGGTGATTTCAAGGGTTGTGATATCAAAATCGTTTACAGATGCGATACCAACCATTTTGCCGCCTGCGTATGCTGCGCAAACAAATTCGCCGTAAACGGGCTCGGTGTAGTATGCGGTCACGTCGATGGTCATTTCAATCACATCGGCGTATGCCATATCGTCAGGAACTTCCACAACCGGTTCTTCTCCGGGCTTGATTTTCACACAGTCTGCGTAGAACTTGTATTTATTGTCGGATGCAACCTGCGGCAGAAACTCAATATCGTAATTGCCGGCAGGAACGTATACGGTGGTGTTATACTTAAATACGCCCATGAACTGGTTCATGAAAGAGGCAGAGGCGTCTGTGAAAGTCACGGCTTCCACCTTCTTGCCGTCGGGAATGCCATCCTTGGGATAGGCGTTTGTGCCGACCAAAATGTCGTCACCGCCATCTAACGGATGCAGAACAACGTTCAAGGTGCTGACAGAGTTGTTGCCTTTTTTAGAAGATACCACATAGGAGAAGTCATACCAGCCATCCACTAAAAATTCTCTTGTTTCGTGGAGTCTGAAGTGGGTTTCATCAGGTTCCCCCCATGTGTAGTTGTCGCCGTTGGTGCCAACATAGAAGTTGCCGCTTGCAGCTGCCCCTTCATAGAACATTATCTTGTTCTCAAGGTTTGCCCATGTGCTGGAGCCATCGCCGTACTTGGTGTCCACGATGCTTTCTGCTTCAATCACGGTTTCGCTTACCATGGAAATGTCGGGGTAGTCTGCCTCGGGCTCGTCCCCCGGTGCGATTTTAATATAGTCTGCATAGAATTTATATTTTTCGTCACCGGTAATGGTCGGCAGAATTTCAACATCGTAGTTGCCTGCGGTCAGATAAACAGTGGTGTTATACTTATAAATACCGCAATAATTGTTAATAAAGGTTGTACCCACATTCTGGTTGGTGAAGGTTACATTTTCCACCTTCGTGCCGTATGCCACGCCGCCTTCGGGATACGCATTTGTGCCGACTACGATATCTTCGCTGCCGTCTTCCGGATGCAGCACAATACTCACCTCACTGACAGAGCCGGGGGATTTCTGAGAAGATACCACATAGGAAAAGTCATACCACCCATCCTGCAGAACTTCTCTCATCTGATGAAGTTTGAAGTTAGTATCGGAAGGTTCGCCCCAGGTGTAGGTATCGCCGTTGGTACCAACAAAGAAATTGCCGCTTGCCGCAGCTCCTTCATAGAACATGATTTTGTTCTGCAGGTTTGCCCATGTACTGGTGCCGTCACCATGTTTGGTATCCACCATGGATTCTGCTTCAATGACAGTTTCTTTTACAGCGGAAATGTCAGGATAATCCGGCTTCGGTTCTTCGCCTGGTGCAACCTTGATATAGTCTGCGTAGAATTTATATTTTCCGTCACCGGTAACGGTCGGCAGAATTTCAACATCGTAGTTGCCTGCGGTCAGATAAACAGTGGTGTTATACTTATAGATACCGCAATAATTATTGATAAAGGTTGTACCCTGATTTGTATTGGTGAAGGTAACACTTTCTACTTTCTTGCCATCGGGAATACCGTCTTCAGGGTAATCGTTGGTACCGACTACAATATCTTCGCCGCCATTCAGAGGATGCAGAACAATGTTCACCTTGCTGACAGAGCCGGGGGATTTCTGAGAAGATACAACGTAGGAGAAGTCATACCATCCATCCTGCAGAACTTCTCGCACCTGATGGAGTTTGAAGTTAGTATCGGAAGGTTCGCCCCAGAAATAGTTATCGCCGTTGGTACCAACAAAGAAATTGCCGCTTGCGGCTGCACCCTCGTAATACATCATTTTGTTCTGCAGGTTTGCCCATGTACTGGTGCCGTCACCATGTTTGGTATCCACCATGGATTCTGCTTCGATTAATGTTTCACGAACGGCAGAAATGTCGGGGTAGTCCACTTCGGGCTCATCTCCCGGTGTGACAGCAACATAGTCTGCGTAGAACTTATATTTGTTGTCGCCGGTAATCAGCGGCAGAAATTCGATCACATAATTGCCTGCGGGAACATACACGGTGGTGTTGTATTTAAAAATACCGCAATAATTGTTAATAAAGGTTGTACCCTGATTTGTATTGGTGAAGGTCACGGCTTCCACCTTCTTGCCGTCGGGGATGCCGTCTTCGGGGTATTCGTTGTTGCCGACTACAATGTCCTCTCCACCGTCTTCCGGATGCAGAACAACCTGCACCTCGCTGACGGAGCCTTTTGTTTTCTGGGAGGATACCACATAAGAAAAGTCATACCAGCCGTCATTCAAAAATTCTCTGGCGGTCCGGAGCAGGAAACTGTTTTCGGAAGGCTCGCCCCAAAAATAGTTATCGCCGTTGGTACCAACAAAGAAATTGCTGCTGGCGGCTGCACCCTCGTAATACATCATTTTGTTCTGCAGGTTTTCCCATGTGCTTGTTCCGTCGCCGTATTTGGTATCCACCATGGATTCTGCTTCAATTAAGGTTTCGCCCTCTGCGGAAATATCGGGAAAATCCGGAATAACGGGACCTTCAATATCAATGTTCCCGATAAAGAGAATGATTCTGCCGTCAGAAGCCGGTGCTACATCATAGCCCACACGGTGGGGACCTGCGGTGACAGGAACGGTCACGGTGTATTCACGGGGACTTGCGTAGCCGGTAGGGCCGAACCAGGCCGCGGTCACGGATGTGCCGAACTCCTCGGCAATGTTTACGCCTGCGCCCTCTTCGTCATCTTTTGCCTGCTTGCCAATTACGGTATCATCCAGCATCAGGTTCACGGTTGCAAAGCCCTTTTTGTGGGCAACATAGGTGAAGGTATAGTAGCCGTCCTCCAGGAAGGAAACGGTTGCATAGTTTTCTTCCACAGAGCCACCTGTTGCGCTGTTCTGACTGCCCGTGTATGCCGTATAAGCGGAGCCATTCCTTGAAATGTTTCCGTCCATACCATAGTCCTCCGACTTCCAGCGGGAGAACAACTGTTCAACAGTAATGGTGGTTTTTTCGCCTGCAATATGCGCTTTCACAGTTGTCGTTTTGGCACTGACGCTTAAGGGAAGCATAACGCTCAGCAAAAGTGTGACAGATGTTAAAAATGCTAAAACTTTTTTCATAAAAACACTCCTTTTTTCATTGTTGCATTTGTAATTTAAGTATAACACTACTTTGTAAAATGTGAAAATAATTTTTGGGCAAAAAACAAATGATTTTCAGCACTTTTTTGCTGAAGGCGCAAAGAACAGGTAGTGCTTGACAGATAGCAGGACTTGGTATTATAATAGAAGCAGAAACCGATGAAAGGAAGAGAGCATGATGAAATCTATTCAGGACATTGTGAAAGAAAAAGGAATTATGATTGTTGCGCACCGCGGCGTTGCCGGCGGAAATCTGCCTTGTAACACGCCGGAAAGCTATGAGGGTGCTATCCTGCAGGGCGCAGATATGGTAGAGCTGGATGTTTCCATCAGTAGGGACGGAAAGCTTTTCGTATTCCATCCCGGCATGGAACCGGCGCACTTAAAGTCGGAAAAGCTGATTGCGGATATGGATGCGACCGAAGTGGAACAGCTTCGTTTTTATAACATGGACGATGCCGAAACGCATTACGGTGTCAGCTACTTAAAGGATGTCTTAAAACAATTGAAGGGCAGAATCTTAATCAATATCGATAAATACTGGACATGTATGGAGGAAATCACCGCATTGGTGCGGGAGCTTGGTATGGAACAGCAGGTGCTGGTCAAGTTGTTTGCAGACCAGACGGAGGAAATCGAAAAGATGGAGCAGGTGGCACCGGACATTCCCTTTATGGTACTGGTAAAGCATACTGACGAAATCACAGACACATTGCTTCAGAAAAACGTAAACTATATCGGTACCGAGGTGCTGTTTGAAACAGATACCGCACCGGTTGCATCGAAGGAATATGTTGAGGAAATGCACAAAAAAGGGTTGCTGGTCTGGATGAACGCCATTGTATACAATGAAAAAGATGTGATTTCCGGCGGTCATACCGACGATATTTCCGTTGCAGGAAACCCCGACGAGGGTTGGGGCTGGATTGGCGCCCGGGGCGCAGATATCGTGCAGACCGACTGGCCGCAGATGGCAATCACCTATTATGAAAAAACAGGAAAGAGAACCAAATAAACAGGAGTTATGATGGATTTTAAAATTCATTCCGATTATAAACCCACCGGCGACCAGCCGGAGGCAATTGAAAAGCTTGCCGAGGGCATCCTTCGGGGTGACAAAGGACAGACCCTTTTAGGCGTTACCGGCTCGGGCAAAACCTTCACCATCGCCAACGTGATTGAAAAGGTGAACCGCCCCACCTTGGTGCTTGCCCACAATAAAACATTGGCGGCACAGCTTTGCAGTGAATTCAAGGCATTTTTTCCGGAAAACGCCGTGGAGTTTTTTGTGTCGTACTACGATTATTATCAGCCGGAGGCGTACATTCCCCATTCCGACACCTATATCGAAAAGGATTCCTCCGTCAACGAGGAAATCGACAAGCTGCGCCACAGCGCTACTGCGGCGCTGTTTGAGCGGCGTGATGTCATCATTGTTGCCAGCGTGTCCTGTATTTACGGCTTGGGTGACCCCATCGACTATAACGAGCTGGTGATTTCTCTGCGCCCC
This sequence comes from Clostridia bacterium, assembly GCA_017396465.1. Taxonomy (GTDB): domain Bacteria; phylum Bacillota; class Clostridia; order UBA1381; family UBA9506; genus Congzhengia. The sequence continues at coordinate 14,193 of JAFQLU010000080.1, forward strand.
GGTATGGAGAAGGACAGAGACAGTATTTTAAAAAAACTGGTGGAAATCCAGTATGAACGAAACGATATCAATTTTGTCCGTGGAAAATTCCGTGTCCGTGGGGACGTGTTAGAGGTGTTCCCGGCAGAGAGCAGCGACACCGCCGTAAGAATCGAGTTTTTCGGCGATGAGATAGACCGTATCACCGAAATCGATGTGGTAACGGGCGAAATCAAGGGTGTGCGAAATCATGTTGCCATTTATCCGGCATCCCATTATGTTACCACCAAGGAAAAAATGGAACGGGCGATTCACACCATCGAGGAAGAGCTTGCAGACAGAATCAAGTTCTTCAAATCCCGTGATATGCTGCTGGAGGCGCAAAGAATCGAGCAGAGAACCACCTATGATATCGAAATGATGCAGGAAATCGGCTTCTGTCAGGGTATCGAAAACTATTCCCGTCACATCAGCGGTCGTGAGCCGGGGAGCGCACCTTTTACGCTCCTTGACTATATGCCCGACGATTTTCTGCTGGTGATAGACGAATCCCACGCCACCGTTCCCCAGGTGCGTGCCATGTATAACGGCGACCATGCGCGAAAAGAGGCGCTGGTGGATTACGGCTTCCGCCTGCCCTCGGCGTTTGATAACCGCCCCTTAAACTTTGCGGAGTTTGAGGAAAAGCTCAATCAGGTTATCTATGTCAGCGCAACGCCGGCAGACTATGAAAAAGAGCGCTCCACCCAGATAGCGGAGCAGATTATCCGCCCCACGGGACTACTCGACCCCAAAATCATCGTCCGCCCCGTGAAAGGGCAGGTGGATGATTTAGTGGGCGAAATCCACACCGAGGTGGAAAAGGGCAACCGCGTGCTTGTTACCACCCTCACCAAAAAAATGGCGGAGGATTTAACGGAATATTTAAGAGAGCTGGAAATCAAGGTCAAATACCTGCACTCCGATGTGAAAACCATCGAGCGAATGGAAATCGTCAAAGACCTAAGAGAAGGCTTATTTGATGTTTTGGTAGGCATCAACCTGCTCCGTGAAGGTCTGGACATTCCCGAGGTGTCTTTGGTTGCAATTTTGGATGCCGATAAGGAAGGCTTCCTGCGGTCGGAAACGTCACTGATTCAGACGATAGGCAGAGCGGCGCGAAACGCAGAGGGCAGAGTGGTGATGTATGCCGACGATGTCACCGGCTCTATGAACCGTGCCATTACCGAAACCAACCGCCGCCGTGAAATCCAGAAAGCCTATAACGAAAAGCACGGCATCACACCCCAGTCTATTAAGAAGAATATCCGCGAGGTAATCTCCCCCATGGGCGAGGTGCCGGACGAAACCATTGCCGATATCAAAATCAGCAAGAGCATGGATATCCATATGCAGATTGAAATCTTAACGGAACAAATGAAGCTTGCGGCAACAGAGCTTCGCTTTGAAGACGCGGCGTCTATCCGAGATAGGATTAAAACCTTGCAGAAAAAATCTCAAAAGTAGGGATGAGAAAATGCCCCGGAACGCAAAAGGTAAAGAAAAGGTATGACAGAGAAAAACCCTTTGTGCCTGCCGCAATCGGATTATAATGAAAGGACTCCGTCGCTTTTTGCGACAGAGTCCTTTCATTTGTATTCTATGTAAGGTGTTGGCAGAAACAACCGTCTATTTCTCTTTCCTGCCTTTTTGTGGTCTGCGCTTTTTTCACATCCCTAAATCACAAAGCCGCCGTTGGGGCTCAATACCTGCCCCGTAGTAAATCCGGAAAGAGAATCGTCTGCTAAAAAGTATACCGCCTTTGCGATATCCTCCGGTGTGCCGATTCTGCCCAGAGGCGTTTCTTCCTTTAGCATATCCATATCCTCCCGGGATAAATGGCTGTTCATATCGGTGTCAATCACGCCGGGGGCTACGCAGTTCACACGGATGTTTGACGGTGCCAGCTCCTGCGCCAGCGCCTTTGTTGCACCGATGATAGCGGCTTTTGCGGCAGAGTAGTGCACCTCGCAGGATGCGCCGGAAATGCCCCATATGGAGGAAATGTTTATAATAGAGCCTTGCTTTTTGCGAAGCATGCCCGGCATCACCGCACTTGTGCAGTGAAATAATCCGTCCACGCAAACGGCAAACATCCGCTTCCATTCTGTTTCGGGAACATCGGTAAACACCGTCTGGGGAAGAGAGATAGCAGCATTATTCACTAAAACATCTATCGCACCAAGTTCCTTTTCCGCTTCCTGTATCATACGGCACACCGATGATGAATCCGCCACGTCGCCCTTCGCAAGATGCGCACGCCTGCCAAGCAAACGAACGCGCTCTGCCACGGCTTCGGCTTTGGCATCGCTTGACAGATAGTTTATCGAAACATCATATCCTTTTTCCGCAAAATATACGGCACACGCCGCCCCGATGCCGCGGGATGCACCGGTGATGAAAACTGTTTTGCTCATAAAAAATCCTCCGGAAAGGTTGTTTGATTTTATTGTAGCAGAAAGAGGGAGGAAAATCAAGAGGGGAGGGGGATTTTGTTTGAGGGAATGGTGGGTGGTTTTGGTTTGGTGGGTGCTTTGGTTCAGGTTGTGCCATGAACGTGTCATTTGGTTTGAGGGTAATTAAGTTCAGGTATTGCCTCGGATGTATCAGGTGTAGCGATGCTTTCCGCAGTTCCCCTGCGGGGTGCCCTACTTTCCTGTCGAGGAAAGTAGGCAAAGGCGTTGCGCATGGTCGCTCCCGTGTATGATTCTTGTGGAGCAAAGCACAAGGTGGGTGGATGTAAATGTTCGCTTACCTTAAGGATAGTATTTTTTGTGTCGGTTCCCTCCGCATTGCTCCGGCTCCGTCTCCGATTGGTTGTGCACGGGGATGACATGGTGCATTCATGGTGACTTTTATTCAGGTGTGCGGGTACGACTTCGCTCGACACCTTTCAAAGAATCATCCCCTCCGCTTAAATGCGCAGACACTCTACCGTAGTTTGTTAGTCGATTGCAATATTGCAAGACTATCGTAGTGTAAAAGCCGGTCGACTATCAGAACTAACTATGCCTATTTCAAGCTTTATTCAGAGGCACAACCTTTCGCATGCGGAAAATCCGGATTGATTTTGGAGTGCGAACCACGGTGCAAATTCGGAGTTGCATCTGTTCCCTTGTTCGTACTCTGAATTTAGAAACTTTGAGCACACATATGTGTGCGAATGTTTCGGCGCCGTGGCAGATAAAATCAGAGATTTTATCTGCGCAGTTCGCACAAAACCGAAAAACGGAAAAGCAACCGAACAGCGATATAAACCCACCTTGTCAGCAACCCCACCAATCAATCCTG
>JAFQLU010000081.1 GCA_017396465.1 Clostridia bacterium
CAGGATTGATTGGTGGGGTTGCTGACAAGGTGGGTTTATATCGCTGTTCGGTTGCTTTTCCGTTTTTCGGTTTTGTGCGAACTGCGCAGATAAAATCTCCGATTTTATCTGCCACGGCGCCGAAACATTCGCACACATATGTGTGCTCAAAGTTTCTAAATTCAGAGTGCGAACAAGGGAACAGATGCAACTCCGAATTTACACCGTGGTTCGCACTCCAAAATCAATCCGGATTTTCCGCATGCGAAATGTTGTGCCTCTGAATAAAGCTTGAAATAGGCATAGTTAGTTCTGATAGTCGACCGGCTTTTACACTACGATAGCGACTCAAAACTATAATCGTCTGTTTCTCTTTGGTAGAGTGTCTGCGCATTTCAGCGGAGTGGATGATTCATCGGAAGGTGTCGAGCGGAGTCAAACTTGTTGAACCAAATAAGAGGCACTATGAATCAACCAAGTCATCCCCGTGCACAACCAATTGGGGACGAAGCCGGAGCGAAAGCGGAGGGAACCGACACAAAACGTACAATCTTCCTTTCGCAGAAGAATGAAAAACCACCACTTTGCGCCTTGTTTTGCAAGAATCATACACGGGAGCGACCATGCGCAAATGGCTTTGGTACCTTTGGAGTGTTGTCCAAATCTTTGATTTGGGTAACAAGGGTCTGCCCCCTTGGGTACACCCATGTCAAATTCTCCCAAGAGCGCAAGCTGAAAGCGTTGCGCGATTGGATGAGATTGACGGCTCGCCAAAACGAAAGGTACGCCCCCCGCAGGGGAGCTGCGTAAAGATTAGCGATTCCTGATACATCCGAGGCACAACCAAAACAAAAGCACCACCCAACCTTAAGAAACCTCCGAGGCACCACCAAAACAAAAGCACTTCCCAACCTTGAGAAACCTCCAAGGCACCCCCTGAACCCAAGCACTACTCAACCGTAAGACTCTTCCAGGGCACAAAAAAACAAACCGCTCCCAATCTAAAACGAACTTCCCAAACCAAAAAGAAAAGCGTGCCGTAAAATCGGCACGCCTTACATTTTTTCAGATTAGAACAATTCACTAACAGAACCGTCACCGTAGATTCTTCTGATTGCTTCTGCAAACAGAGGAGCAACTGTGCTGGTCTTAATCTTACCGCTGATTTTTTCAGCAGGGATTTCGATGGTATCTAAAGTCAGCAGTTCTTTGATGGCACTCTTTTCGATGCGTTCCATCGCGGGGCCGGACAGTACGCCGTGGCTGCAGCAAGCGTAAACTTCCTTTGCGCCGCGTTCAGCCAGCGCGTTCGCGCCGTTGCAGATGGTACCTGCGGTGTCGATCATATCGTCTACTAAGATAACTCTCTTATCCTTGATATCACCGATGATGTTCATAACCTCGGAAACGTTGGGCTTGGGACGGCGTTTGTCGATGATGGCAATCGGCACGTCCAGTTTGGAAGCAAAGTTTCTTGCACGGGTTACACTACCCAGGTCGGGAGATACCACAACAACATCGTCACGTTTTTCGAACTTATCCAGGTAGTAGTGCGCCAGAGTTGTGCCGCCTAAAAGGTGATCCACAGGGATATTGAAGAAGCCCTGAATCTGTGCTGCATGCAGGTCCATGGTCAGTACGCGGTCTGCGCCTGCGGTTTCTAAAAGGTCTGCAACCAGCTTTGCCGAAATCGGATCTCTTGCTTTGGACTTTCTGTCCTGTCTTGCGTAGCCGAAATAGGGCATAACTGCAGTGATTCTTGCAGCAGATGCGCGCTTGAACGCGTCAATCATGATTAAAAGCTCCATTAAGTTGTCGTTAACGGGATAGGACGTGGACTGCACGATATAAACATCGGAGCCACGAACCGGCTCGTTCACATTTACGGCAATTTCGCCGTCAGAGAACATACCAACGTCTGCGTTACCTAATGGCAATTCCAGCTCGTCCGCAATTTTGGATGCCAAAGCTTTGTTGGCATTGCATGAGAAAATTTTTACATCCTTACCGTGGTTGATCATTTGTGATACTCCCCTCTTGTATGTTTAATTTTATTACTTTTTATATTAAGAACCGGATACATCCGATTTTTTCAGACGGATATCGTCGCCGAAGAATTCATACATGGTGTAGTGCCCGATGATGCGGGACGCCACGCGCTCGGTGTACTTATGCATCAGCTCGTCGATGGAAAGGTTGGTGTTAATCAGCGTTTTCTTTCCGGAGATGAGACGGGAATTGACGATGTCAAACAGCGCCGAGGTGGTATACTGTGTGGCAAATTCGCTTCCCAAATCGTCTAAAATCAGAAAATCGCACTGATAGAGCTTATCCACCTTAAACCGCAGCTTTTCTGCGTTGTCGGATTTATTGAACTTCAAATCCTCCAGCATGGTGAAGGTGCTGTACGCCGTTTCGTATATCACGGAATAGCCGTTCTTTAAGAGCGCCTTGGCGATGCAGGTGGAAAGAAACGTTTTGCCCAGGCCCGGGTCGCCCCAGAACAGGAGGCTTTTTTTCTGTTTTTCAAATTCAGACGCGTAGGTTTTGGCACGCCCAAGCAAAACTTCCATGTTTTCTCTGGGTGACATGCCATACTCCCCTACCTCATCGGGATATACGGATAAATCAAATGTGGCAAAGCTCTGGTCTTCCAGCATGCCGGAAAGGTTAGACTCTTCATACGCCTTTAAAATCAGCTTCTTTTTATAACAGTCGCAGTTTGCGGTGCCGACGGTGCCGGTGTCCTTACATTTTGCGCAGCGATATCTGATAGAAAGCTCGTCCGGCGCAAAGCCGTTTTCTAAAAGGAGCGCCTCACGTTCCTGCAAAAGAGCCTTCTGAGACGCACGAAGCTTTGTGATTTTGTCCTGCACGTCGCCGCCGTCCAACGCGATTTTATAAAGCTTTAAGCCTAAGCTTTTGATTTCATCATCTAATCCTTCAATTTTCGGAACCTTGGTAAAAACAGCCATGCGGCGTCTTGCCAGGTCGGATTCATTTTCCTTGCGGATGGCTTCCAGTTCCCGTTCCACCGCACGGTACAGCTCGGTATCAAACGCCATTTTGGTTGTCACCGTCCCTCTCGCTTTGGTTAATTAACGCCCGCCGTCTGATGGCGTCAAAATCGTATTTGGAGGAAGCCGGCTTTTTCGCCGCGCCCGGTTTGGGGGTGGGCTGGATTTTCTTTCCGGTTTCCTGTTCTTTCTTTCTGTTTTCTAAAATGCGGTTCATATAGCCGAAGGCAACCTTTCCGGTGTTCTCCACCGTGGTTTCATACGCCGCGCGCACATCCTCCACCGTGACCTTCAAGGTGTTCTTCCAGCTTTCGATGTATTCCAGCTCCTTCGTTGTCAGCTTCCGCTCATTGGCACCAATGATACGGCGAATCTGGCCTGCAAAGGTTAACAGCTCTTCCCGCTTTTTGATGTAGCTATTGGCACGGCGCACCGTGTCGATGCCGCGCTCTGCCCATTTCTGCGCTTCTTTTTCCAAGGCGCGCATGGTGGTTTTCCCCTTGCCGGCAAAGTATTCCACCATTACCACGATGACCTCGGGGGCCAAACCGTAATAATCATACATGGAATAGAGAAGCTCAATGTCCGACGAGGAAAGGTTTTTCCCCAGGATGCGGCTGACGATTTTATAGGTCTGGGCAAGCTTGGAGTTTTCTTCCATCCTGCGGCTGATTTCCGTTCCTTTATAATGGGGGCGGAAATCCTTTTTGGGTTTTGCGGAAATGTCGAAATAAAATTCAATGTCGAACTCCGCGTCGCCCACGCTGGTGAAGTTTTGCACCTTTAAAAGCCCTTCCGATGCGCAGTACAAAAATGCGTTCACCACGTCCATCACGGGAATGTGCAGACAATCGGCAATAAAGCCGTTGGAGATATCGGTTTTACCGCGATAGTATTGCGAAAGAGCAAACATATACACGGCGAGATACCCCGTATTTCCCGTTCGTATTAACTTGTCACAGACCGCCTCGGGGACACGGATGTACCCCTCCTCGGGCCCTTGGGATATGGGATTTAAAATCATGGTCTCACCGTTTTACATTCATTTTTTCACAGAGATACATTTGTATTATAACACAAAAAAATCGGTTTGTAAACATTCTGAAACAATTTTCGTCAAATTTCAAAAAATTTAGTGAAAAACGAGAATTTTCTGCTGCGGTTTGTATGAAAAACGGCTTTGGTCAGTTTGCATGGAAAGCGCCCCGGAAAGGGAGGAAAAAAAGTGATATTTTTTTGAAAAAAAGGCTTTACAAACGGCGTTTTGTGTGGTAAAATATTCGTTGTGACCGGAACTGGGGGTCTGGCGTCGCCTCGACTTTGACCTTTCTCTCGGTTTTTGGCAACTAAAATTTTATGTAAGAGGAGGTTCTCAATATGAGACCGGAAGTAAAACAGGAAATTATTGCAAAGTACAAGCTGCACGAAAGCGACACAGGTTCTCCTGAGGTTCAGGTTGCTATCCTGACCGAAAGAATCAACCACTTAAACGAACACTTAAAAGAGTTCAAAAAGGATCATCACTCCAGAAGAGGTCTTCTGAAGATGGTTGGTCAGCGTCGTGGTCTGTTGGCATACCTCAAGAAGGTTGACATCGAAAGATACCGTGCTTTAATCGAAAAGCTTGGTCTGCGTAAATAATTTAAGTTTGCTGACCCGAATGCCCTGTCCTTTTGGACGGGGCATTTTTTTACCTTTTTATCCTTTTGAAAAGCCCGGTTTCGGCGTTTGGCATAGCCCGGATACCATGCTTATCCTGCGTGGTTTCCCCAATATAAGATAGGGTAATATAGTTTAATATAATTTAAGAGAGAGAGCGTTCTTATTCTGCGTGAGCAAAAAAACAAAAGAAGCTCCCTCTCTCTTTTTGATAAAAAATATATTTTGTTTTTTAGGATATGAAAGATATGAGAGTTTCTTTGCCTCCAAAATAAATTGTGTCTTTTTTGTAAACACGAAGAGTAAAACGCCCGAAGCGCAGGCGTGGAGCGGTTTTTGGCGTTGCACCCAATTGCACTTTTTTCTATGTTATACTATAGATACAAAAGAAAAACACGCAAAAAGGAGATTGTAAAATGGGAAAAAGAAGAATGTTATCCACGGATATTATCTGCTCAAGAAAGTTTACGCAAATGCCCCGGGAGGCACAGCTTCTTTATATGCATTTAAACAGCGCCGCCGATGATGACGGCTTTCTGCAGAATGCAGAGTGGGTGTGTCGCGGTCTTGGAGTGGAGGAAACGAGCCTTTCTGTTTTGGAAAAAGAGGGGTATGCCATAAGCTTTCCCTCCGGCGTTTCGGTGCTTGTGCATTGGAATGTGAATAATCAGATCCGGAAGGACAGATATCAGCCCTCCTATTATACGGAGGAAAAAAGTCGGCTTTCTGTGGACGAGCGAGGGGTGTATCAGCTGATTGAGGAAAAGAGGGAGACGGAAGCTACTCATAACGAGGCAGAGCCGGAAGAGACGGCGGAGAAAGCGGAAAAAGCGGAAAAAGTGGAGAAAGCGGAGAAAGCGAAAGAAGCAAAAGAGACAGAACATGCAAAAGAAGAACCTGTTCCCGATTGGGTGCAGGAAATAGATGAAAGCATAGAAAAGATGACCGCTCCGCAGAATGAGGACTCACAACAGGAAGCGGTTTCCCCCCCGACCAACAAAAAGGCGTACGGCAATTATGAGAATGTGTATCTGACCGACGAGGAGTTGGAAAAGATGAAAAGGGATTATCCCGATTATCTTGCCATGATTGAAAACCTTTCGGTGAAAATACGGATTCGTGGGTATGCGTATCAGGACCATTTTGCGGTGATGGTGAAATGGGCGAAAGAGGATGCCGGGAAGAAGAAAGCCGCCACCGCGGCAGGCGCAAGCCTTCCTGCAGGTGCCGTTTCTACGGAAGGCGGTGCACCATTGGCGGTAGAAAAACCGAAATATGATTTTGAGGCGATGAAACGAAAAGCGAGGGAGAATCTGATGAGAGATGGGGCGTGAGGAGGGTTTGTTTGCGGTTGGAGGGTGCTTGGGTTCAGGTTGTGCGCCGGGATGTTAGTTTGTTGTTTGGCGTGTGCTTTTGTTCAGGCATAGCCTCGGATGCATCAGGAAATACTTATCTTTACGCAGTTCCCCTGCGGGGGGCGTACCTTTCGTTACGGCGAAAGGTACCAAAGCCATTGCGCATGGTCGCTCCCGTGTATGATTCTTGTAAAGCAACGCACAAAGTGGTTAGGTGTAGCTTTGCGGCCGGAGGTAGTTTGTGCGTTTTGTGTCGGTTCCCTCCGCTTTGCTCCGGCTCCGTCCCCAATTGGTAGTGCGCGGGGATGACTTGGTTGATTCATAGTGCCTCTTATTTGGTTTCGCAAGTTTGACGCCGCTCGACACCTTTGGAAGAATCATCCACTCCGCTAAAATGCGCAGGCACTCTACCATAGCTTGTTGGTCGATTGCAATATTGCAAGACTATCGGAGTGTAAAAACCGGTCGACTATTTAACACCCTCCAAACACAATCTGACACTCCCCAAAAACAAAAAAGCGCAACACAATCCGTGTCGCACTCCTCACGTTCCATTTAAAACTTACCCTCACACATCCACCACGGTTTTTCCCTGCTCCAGAGCATAAGACCGTGTGTAGTAAGAGCCGCCCGTGCTTTTTCTGACATAAGCAATCAAAAGCTCGCTGTGGTCAACCATATGGCGGTTGCGCGCATACATACAACCGCGAAAGTAGCGTTCCGAAAGAACGTTTACCTCGTCTGCCATCTCTAAAAGCAAGTGGTATCTCTGCTGTTGTTCTGCCGGCCAGGCATCTGCCTGACCTCTGTGGGGAACATCCATCACAAGCTTAATGTCCGGGAACGCCTCTTTTTGCTCAATCACGCACTCTGCCGCCAGCATATCAAAACCTAAGGCGCCACCGTTTCTGAAAACAGTGACGCCCTGTAATACAAGGTTATAAATCTCGCGAAGAATGCGTGCTTTGAGCTGTTCCTCTTCATGGGCAGGGATGTCCCTGTGGCCTGTGAAACAGCATGCTTTCATTATTCTTCCTCGTCTTCGAATTCGATTTCGATTTTTTCGTTGCAGTTGGGGCAGATTAAGGATTCATCGTTAATCATGTCCTCGTCAAAGTATACCTTTTCGTTACAGGAAGGGCATTCTACTTCATAGAATTCCATATCGTCTTCCTCGTCGCAGTCGCAATCGCAATCACAATCACAGTCGCAGTCGCAATCGTCGTAAAGGTCGTCGCAAATGTCGTCTAAGCAGTCTTCCACGTCGTCTAAACGTTCGGAGTTGTCTAAAACGTCCTCGTCGATTTCTTCAACGGTTACTGCCATTTCTTCTAAAACATCGATGATTTTAACAAGCAGATTGCCTTCATCTTTGCTTTCGTCAATTTTCATTCCTTCTGCTAACCCTTTCAGGTAAGCAACCTGTTCTGCCAAGTATGCCATATTGGTTGTCGGGTACGCCTGTGCGCCCCTCTCCTTTCCGAGAATTTTTAAAGCTTCGACTTTATTATTATGTCTTAAACTCTTTCCATATATTCCCCGGTTCTGGTGTCAACACGGATTTTGTCGCCCTGGTCAACGAATAAGGGAACGTTGATGGTAGCGCCGGTTTCCAGAGTTGCGGGTTTGGTAGCACCGGTAGAGGTGTCGCCTTTGAAGCCGGGTTCTGTTTCGGTTACAACCAGTTCCACGAACGTGGGGGGTTCTACACCGAACACACTGCCCTTATAGGACAGAATCATAACGTTCATGTTTTCTGTTACGAAACGCAGCGCATCGCCCAGCTGGTCCTGACCTAAGGGCATCATGTCGAAGGTTTCGTTGTCCATGAAGTAATAAAGATCGCCGTCGTTATAAGAATACGACATGCTCTTTCTTTCAATATGTGCTTTCGGCATTTTTTCTGTGGGACGAAAGGTTTTTTCTACAACAGCACCTGTGATAACGTTCTTCAGCTTTGTGCGAACGAACGCCGCGCCTTTACCGGGCTTAACGTGCTGGAATTCCACAATCTGGAATACGCTGCCTTCCATTTCAAATGTAATACCGTTTCTGAATTCTCCTGCTGAAATCATATAGTACCTCCATAAAATTATATTACTCAAAATATTACTCTATTATATTTTAATAGAAAACGAGAAAAAAAGCAAGTATATTTTATAAAAAAGTGAATTTTTTTACAGTTTTTGTGACTTTTCTGCCCTTTTTTTCCCGACTTGCTCCTTTTTTTGATTCTTTTGTTGACTTGAGCGCAAAATTTTTATATAATATTTATGGTGCGTCATGCATCAAAATTTGCGAAAGGTTCTGATTTTTCATGAAAAAAGCTTATGATATGAACATTGCGGGGCTTAACCGTTCTCTGCCCCTTTGCGCCGTGTCGGAGGATTTATATATTGCGGCGTTTATCATTTTCGGCGATGTGGAGATTACGGTGGCAAGTGCCGAGGCGCTTCTTAAAAAGGCGCCCGAGTTTGATATTCTGGTGACGGCGGAGGCAAAGAGCATTCCCCTGATTCACGAAATGGCGCGCCAGTCCGGTCACAACAGTTATATTGTGGCACGAAAAGGCCCCAAAGTATACATGACCGATGCGGTTACCGTGGAGGTAAACTCCATCACCACGGCGCACACACAGAAGCTGTCCATCGGCGGTGAGGATGCGGCGCTGCTTGCCGGAAAGCGGGTTTTGATTATTGATGACGTTATCAGCACAGGCGAGTCTTTAGCGGCATTGGAAGCTTTGGTTGAAAAGGTTGGCGGCAATATCGTGGGCAAAATGGCGATTTTAGCCGAAGGTGATGCGGCAGACAGAGAGGATATTATATATTTAGAAAAGCTTCCGCTGTTTAACGCAGATGGCAGCGTAAAAGCATTAAACAGGGTGTAGCAAAATGCGCATACCACACAAGGCAAAGGGAGCATATAGCAAAGTTGTTTTTCACAAGACATTGCAAAAATGGAGTAAGCAAAAAGAAGGAATTCGTTGTGTGACGAATTCCTTCTTAAAAATTTGCCTTGTGTTTTGAACGAATCTCACCTCTCGCTGTATCTATATACAGCTTCGGGTTCCATTCGTCCAATCTGCGCTATTTTCCGTCCACCCTACAAAAAGGTGCAGCAAAATGCGCACACCACACAAGGCAAGAGAAATATTTTGCAAAACCATTTTACAACAGCAATGTAAAAATACACAAAAAGAAGGAATTCGTTATGTAACGAATTCCACGAAAAATGCCTTGTGTTTTGAACGAATCTCACCTCTCGCTGTATTCTATATACAGCTTCGGGTTCCATTCGTCCAATCTGCGCTATTTTCCGTCCACCCTACAAAAAGGTGCAGCAAAATGC
>JAFQLU010000082.1 GCA_017396465.1 Clostridia bacterium
AATCCTTTATATTGAATATCATTATCAAGACTCCTTTTCTTCCACAATAAAATATTTTGTTTCGTGAGGCTCAAAATAAAGATCTTTTCCTTTTTCGTCAACAAAATGACGCTCGCCCGTAAAGCAATCGGTAAGGAAGGATGCTCGCGGTCTGTATAGCCTTACCCTTCCGCCTTCGTCTCGGAATTTGAGCCCGCAAGCAGGCTTTCTGTTTTCCTCAAAGCGTCCGAGAACGATATCAAGGTTGGTAGGTGAAAAAATCGGCGTGATAGGGTCGTCCCCATTATGATGCCAGATATCACCCTTTATGGTTTTGTTGGTGAAATCAAACGTCACATCCTCCGCACCGTCAAAGCAAAGCCTTACGGTGTTATCGCAAAGATCGCATCTTTCAAACTTTATACCAGGGGGACACAAGGGGACGTACCTTTTTGTCAACTTTCCATTGACAGATAAGCGAAACGCAAACCACGGATTCCTATCTCATCTAACAACTAAATCTCAACACAAAAGGGATGAGATTTTGCTATCTTATCCCTTTATTGTGCTTTTATAAAAAAAACCACCGACCGAAAGCGGCCAATAGGCTTCAATTGCCGTTGCACATGACGTTCCGGGATCCGGATATATGATATAACAAAGAAGGTAAAATGTCAAGCGAGAAATGATTGGAATTCCCGAAAGAAAGATTGACTTTTCATCATTTGTTCGATATAATAGATATGTATACCTATATAAAAGTGATATAAGGAGAGATAGATATGAGAATCGTAAAAGCAATTCCGATTACACAGGAAGCCTTTGCCCCCTTTGGCTGGTTTTATCATATGGATAAGCCTTCCGGCTATCCTCTGTGCGGCGAAATTCATCAGTTTTTCCCGGACAGATTGCTTGCAGACAGCAACCACAGAGTGGGGTATTCTCCCATTTTAGTGAAAAAGCCGGAGAAAATGGTGATTACCCAGCAAGAGTATCACACCACAACATGGGAGATGATCATGCCTTTGGATGATGATATGATTCTGCATGTTGCACCGCCTTCTGCCGGAACGGTGATTCCGGATTATGTGCAGGCGTTTATTGTGCCGAAGCACACTTTGGTGAAAATGAATGCAGGCGTGTGGCATTTAGCGCCTCTTCCGTCCGAAAAAGAAATGCTGACGGCGATGATAATTCTGCCGGAATGTACCTATGCCAACGATTGTACTGTGGTGGATTTAAAGGCAGAAGAGCAATTTGAAATTGTAAAATAAAAATTTTTATATAAAGGAGAGAGCGAGAAATGAAAAAGGTATTTTCATTGTGCTTAGTGCTTGCGATGATGTTTTCGGTTTGTGTACCGATGGCACAAGCGGAAGAAATCACGCAAAAGGTGGTTGTTGTGGACAACAACAGAACCAGAATTGAATTTGAAAGCCCGGTATCTGTTGCGGCGGGAGAATCTGTTTCTGTAGATTTTACCGTTCCCGTAGACGGTAACTACGCTTTCATGGCAAACAAAAACACGGATTATTACGGCTACCTCAACGCAGAACTCAAGAGCGACGAAACCACCGTGTGGTCTGTGACGAATGCACCTTGGGACGGAACCACCTCAGGCAAAAAGCCTTACGGCAGAGTGGGGAAAGGTACCACAGGAACTGTGGCACTGACAAAAGATACACCCTACACCTTAACCTTAACAGCCGTTGAAAAAACACCGTTGCCGAACAACACCGTTTCCACATGGACCACATCTTATATTGATGTGCTTTGTACCGATATCGTGGCAGACGGCAAAAAACTGGTTCAGCCTTATTTCTATAAGACGACGGGACAGAACGGCGACCATTTCTTAAACAACGCCGACGCGCGGAATTATGTTCAGACTTATATTAACAACAATATGGCGGATTACACCATCCCCGGCAAGCCTGCAGACGGTCAGCTTGCGGCAGGCTGGTCCTTTATTCAGGTAACACCTATGCCTGCAAGAACCAACCATATTGAATACGATATTATTGCGCCGTCAGCCGGTAAGTATGTCTTCAAATTCGGCGGCGAGCAGTATACCTCCGGTAACGGTCCTATCGATGAAACTGTTTATATCAAGGTGGATGGCACACATGTGGGAAATGTTCTTTATGATGCTTCTTCTGAGGAGGACAAGTTCCAGGTGATGTCTATTGTTCTGGATTTGACAGCCGGTCATCACGTGGTTCGTATCCAGAGAAATACCACGGGAACTGCGACAGAGCCCGGTGGCACGCACACCTATATGTCCATCCCCTTTGTTTCCATTGAGCCTAAGGAAGCAGAAGTGATTCACGCAAGTGACAACTTAACCAGAATTGAAATGGCAAACACCGTTGTGATTCCCTCCGGTGAAACGAAATCTTTCGACTTTACCGTTCCAATGGATGGTAACTACGCGCTGATGTCCGGTCATCCCACCACGCACAGACAGTTCTACGGTAACTTAAAAGCTGTTCTGACCAATGAAGATGACGGCACCGAGACCATTATTTGCGAAAAAGCAGAATGGACGGGAACGGGAAGCGGTGCAAAATCCTACAGACGTATCGGCAACGGTGGTTCCGGCACTGTGGCACTGAAAGCCGGCGTGAACTATTCTGTAGCGCTTACACCTACAGCTATTGACAAAACCGGCAAGCAGACAGAAGTGGGTATTTCCTATATTGATGTACTGCGTACCGATATCCCCGTTGCAGGTGACACACTTATCCCCACACAGTATTACACGAAATCCGCGCAGGGTAACGAGCATTTCTTAAGCAATACCGACTGTGCAACAGAAGCAAATACTTACGTTTTAAACAACTTACCCAAGCATACCATCGTTGGTAAACCGAAGAGCGGCGTATCGCTCAGCACAACATACACTCCCACGCAGATTTCTACAATTCTCAGTCAAACAACATCTATGGAATATACCCTGGATGTGGAAAAAGCAGGGTACTATGAGCTGGCGACAAGAGTGTCCGTGCATAGCGGTTCCTCCGTTGCATCTCCCGATACGGTTTACTTCTCCGTAGACGGCGCAGAACCGGTTACTGCAGCTTACAATCCGCCTTCTTATGCAGAACGTGCCCAGACTCTGGGAACAGTTGCGTATCTGTCGGAAGGAACCCATACCTTAAAGGTATACAGAAAATATGTGGATGCAAACCAGAATTCTGTTATGTATTTTATGTTCTTCGCTCTGACACCCATCAAGCCGGAAGCGGCAATGTATCTTGGTGAAGTGGCAGAGGATAACCGCATTTATACTGTAGAAAACGGCAACATGATTGCGCAGATTGATACCAAAGGCACCATGGCAGAAGGCGGCCCCGTGAACGCGTTCTTTGCGGTTTATGATGACGAAAAGCAGATGGTAGCGGTAGATGTTTGCACAAAGGTTCCCGAAGGCGGCATCATTACGCTGACCATTCCCAACTTTAAAAAAGTAACCGGAAAAACATACAAAGCAAAAGCATTCCTCTGGAACGAAAATTACTGGGGTGAAAGCTTCCTGCTGGCAGAAGGATTGGATGATCTGATTGACTTTACCGTAACCGTTCCCGAAGGCAGAGAAGCAGTTGTTCTGCAGCTGACAGACACCCAGACCATCGACGCCGGTCAGCAGCGCAAAGCAGACCGTTTAGGTGCAGACCTTTCCGCGTACTGCGCAACCGAAAACCAGGAAGCGCGTATGTTTAAGTATTTAAGAGAAACCATCAACGCAACCAAGCCTGACCTGATTCTCTTAACCGGCGATATCGTATACGGTGAATTTGACGATAACGGAAGTGCGTTTTTAAATATCGTAAACTTTATGGAAAGCATGAAGATTCCGTGGGCGCCTGTTTTTGGTAACCACGAAAACGAAAGCGCCAAAGGTGCAGACTGGCAAAGTCAGCAACTGGAAAACGCAGAGTATTGCCTGTTTAAGCAAAGAACCTTAACCGGTAACGGTAACTACACCGTTGGTATTGAGCAGGGTGGAGAGCTGAAGCGAGTGTTCTTCATGATGGACTCCAACGGTTGCGGCGGCATGAGCGAAGCAACAGCGGCAAACGGACATTCCCAGAGAACTGCCGGCTTTGCAAATGATCAGGTTGCATGGTTTGAAGATGTGGGGAACAAAATTCAGGGTCATGTGCCCGGCGTGAAGGTTTCTTTTGGCTATCATATCCAGATGCAGAAATTCCAGGAAGCATATACCAAATACGGTTATGTGCAGGTAGCATCCGGCGAAACCTTTACCCCCGTTGATATCGACACCCATCCCGACAAAGCGGATACCGACTTTGGCTATCTCGGCGGCAGAATCGCCGACGGTTGGGATGCAGACGGTACCATCTACAACAAGATGAAAGCCATCGGCATGGACTCTATGTTTATCGGACATTTGCATGAGGAAAGCGCAAGTGCAATCTATGACGGCGTTCGGTTCCAGTTCGGAATGAAATCCTCCAGCTACGATAAGACAAATTATCGGAAGGATGACGGCTCTATTGTAGCATCTTATCTGGATGAAGGTTTCCCCTTGGTTGGCGGAACGGTGCTGACCGTGTCTGAAGAAGACGGCTCCTTCTCCGATGCTTATATCTATCTCTGTAAAGAAGAATAAAGAATAAAACAAAGAAGCGAGAGAACTGAGGTTCTCTCGCTTCTTTTGTATCAATAAACACTATTTGATTTCTGTTGTCCAATCCGCATCCCAGGGATAGCGCATGGTGAGCACCTCACCACCGCGTTTTGCGGATTCTTCGGCATAGATACCGGGGAGTGTCATGGCAAGACCTTCCTTTAGGGAAATAGGAGCAGGCTTTCCGTTTAACACGGCATCGTAGAAATGATCCAGCATTGCATAGTCCATACCGCCGTGCCCGGTTGCATTTATGTTGTTTTCATATGCAGGGGGCATGAAGGAACCGTCCATTTCTTTCAAAGAGGTATCCAGCTCGCGGGTGGAATTGTAGCGAATCACCTGCTTACCCATGCGGTCCATGCGCTCCATGTAGCCTTCTGTGCCGAATACGCGGTAGTTGTGATGACCGATGTCTGCGCGGCATCTGCCGTTTCGCATCAGGCGGATGACAACGCCCGACTCCGTCTGGAATTGCGCGCACATCATATCGTCTTTTTTTCCTGAACCCAGATCACCACAAGAATCGTTTGCGTGCATTCCCGTACCGAAGCAGGAAACCTTGCGAAGCTCCTCTTCTAAAATGGTGAGCAAGGGTCCTAAGGAATGGGTACAATAGCGGATGGGGATTAAAAGCTTTCTCCAATCGCCGTTTTCATTGAGGTGAATATGGTTTTCACTGCCGGGCAGGCTCCAATGAATGTATTCTGCCTCCATGCAGTAGGGGATACCCAGCAAGCCTTTTTCGTAGAATTCTTTGAGCAGAATGGTAAATTTCTGCTCGTTGGGGTTTGCGCCCGTGGAAATCATGGCAGAAGAAGCTTTCGCCGCTTTCCACAACTCCTCGGCTTCCTGCAGGGTAGCCACATTGGGAATGTCGGAAAGCACGTTGATGTTCTTTTCCAGCGCTTTTACGCAAAAAGCCGCATGAATATCTGCGCCGGTTTCCACGATTACAACATCTAAATTTGCTTTATCAAGCATGGTGTCGTAATCTTCATAAAACACCGTTTCGGGGAACATTTCCGCTAAAGCTTTGTCGGAAAGCCACTGCTTTTTAAACCAGTTGTCGGGACGGATATCACAAGCAGCAGCAAGCTCCACCGCTTCAAAGCTGGAGGACAGTTTAAACATCGCTCTGCCTCTGTGACCTAAGCCAACAACACCTACGCGAATTTTTTTCATAACAGACACACCTTTCTTTTTATAACGCGAACAGCACCAACGCTACCGCACCGATGGCAACGCTGGCAAGCTGCATTTTGGTCAGTTTTTCTTTGTATAATAATATGGATATGAGAAAACTCATAATCAAATCGATTCCGGTTCTGATGGGGGATGCAAGAGAAATAGGGATATAAAAGTAAACCAGCATACCGATTAAGTTTTTGGAACCGTTTATGAGACCTGTGAGCAAACCATAAGGAGTGCCGTGCTTTAAAATGTATCCCATGCGGTCTCTTTCCTGCAAAAGGCTCAAAAGAAGCAGAAAGAGGAAGGAGCCACCGAAGGAAAGAATCATAAACTCATTGTCATAAGCACCGCCGAAATGAATTTGCTGCATACGGGTCAGAATCCCGATACCGCCGTTGGCAACGGAGGTGACTAAAACACATATCAGCCATTTTAAGGAAAATGCTTTTTTATCCTGGCTTGATTCGATTCCTTTTTTACTGTAGTTCATGAAAAACATGGAAAGGAACACAAGCACAATACCAAGGTATATGAAAAAATCGGCAGGCTCTTTTAAAAATGCGATGCCGTACACTATCGGGAAAATGCCGGAAAAGGATGAAACCATTTTTGTTGCAACAAAAGAACCGGACTGAAGCGCCAGAAACATGGAATAAAATCCCGATGCAAAAAACAGAGCATCGATTGAGCCGTATATCCACATTTCTTTCGGAAAATGAAGCCCGTTTTTATCTGTCAGAAAAAAGAAAACCATAGCGGCGAGGCTGATGATGGCGTTGAAAAACATGCCGCCTACCGAATGCTTTTTTCCGTATCTTCGCATTGTCATACCCTCTGCCTGCTGCAGAAGAGCGGAAATTGTTATGAAAAGTACGCCCATATGTATCCTCCGAGGTTTTATTTCGCATCCTGAAAGGATGCATTTAATAAGGTAATGTTTATTTTACCATGAAGAGAAAATACTTGCTTGCAAGGGTATTTTCTCGAAGCCGTCAATATAGCAGTGTGCGCATTGCACACAGGTGGCGTTAGCCACAAAGACTTGCGCAGCAAGGATTTACTGCGTTTATTTTACCATGAAGAGAAAATACTTGCTTGCAAGGGTATTTTCTCGAAGCCGTCAATAAAGCAGTGTGCGCATTGCACACAGGTGGCGTTAGCCACAAAGACTTGCGCAGCAAGGATTTACTGCGTTTATTATACCACAAATTTCATTTTAAAAAATGATTCGGATATTTGTGGTGCAATAAACATTTCCTTTTTTATTTTACATTCTGAAGGAATGCATTTATTAAGGTAATGTTTATTATACCACATCCGAAAAGGAAAATAAATAGAAAAAAGTTATTTTTCATGGAAAAAGCGCATCTTTCGGTTCAAAAGATGCGCATGGATTTTTATTCGTTTCTTTTAAATATACTATCGGGGAATACAGATGCCTGAATTAAATCTGCAGGGTCTACCTCTAATGCATCGGCAATGTTAAAAAATACTTCTAAAGAAAAAGGATGTGCAAGATTGGGTGCCTCAATGGCGCTAATGTGTGAACGGCTGACATTTGCTTTTTCTGCTAATTTTTCTTGCGATAATCCTCTCATTTTGCGAAGTGTCGCAATTGCAATTCCTAATTGTAGAAATCTGTCGCGATTTTTGAAACTTACTGTTCCGCTCAATGCAATCACCTACCTATACATATATTATATAACTTCTGTAAATATATGTCAGTATTTTATAGTGAGCACTTGACTAAAATAGTGAGCAATGGTATAATATGAAAGAAAGATGCATAAACAGGAAAGCAAATACAGATATCATGGCGTAGAATGTAAAGGCGCCCGGATATAGAAACAGTCACAGGTCGCGACTCAGCTGTGGCTGTTTTTCTTTTTTTATGTATTATATAGAAAAAACAGGAAAACCTATTGCAATTTTTAGTGAAATCGGTTATAATACATTATGTATAGGTTTTTTTATAAGGCAAAATACACAAAATAAAGGAGAGGAGAAAGATTATGAAAAAACTTATTTCTTTCGGTATTGTGCTCACAATGCTGATTAGTATGATGGCTTTCACCATGCCGGCTCAGGCAATGGGCGAAAACCCCGGCTTTCCGATGCTGTATGAAACATTTGAATCGGAAGAAGCTTTAAAAAATGTTTCTACAGCAGGTCCCTGCTCGGCTACTCTGTCTATTTCAGACGACGGCTACAACGGATCTTCCGGTTCCCTTCATTTTCTGCAGACAGCAGGAACAGACTACGTAGACATCGGCTATACTGCAGGCGTAGGCGGCTTAAAAGTGCCGGACGGCGAAAAGCTGAAACTGAGAATGAAAATTAAGTCCAACGTAGAATTGGCAAATAACTACTTTACCTTCATTTTCTACGGTAGCGGTACCATTTCCGATCCCGGCTCTACCGGTAAGCAGGTTGGCGAAAAGGCTCCCAGCGGTTGGCTGGAAATCGTGTTCTCCAACGTGATGAAGTACGGCGAATGGGTCGTAGTGGAAAAGGACATCGTTTGGGGCGAACAGACCTTAACCATTGGCTCCGGTTCCAAGCTGACCGATGTTACTCTGGACAGATTAGCGATCCGTGTTGGTAACAGAAGCGGTATTAACACAGATGTAAAGGGCGAAAAGCTGGACTACCAGATTGACGATTTGTCCTTAGTGCTGGCTCCCAGCGATGATTTCACATCGGATTCTGTAGGCAGTATCTCCAGTCAGTCTTATACCGCAACAAACACACCTACTGCTCCTTCCAAATGGGGCAACCCCGATATGACGACCAATATCAATTTCAAACCCGGCCGTCTTTACAAAATCACCGGTAACTTCCGCTGTGACACCTTGCCGGATGACACAGAAGGCTACACAGACGACATGAAACCCACAAAAGCAAATCTGCGTATTTACTGGCTTGCAGGCTCCCGTCTGGATAACGGTCTGGCATCCTCCAGCTATCCTTCTACCTATTTTTATGATCTGAAACTGAATGAGGATAACAACCTGACCATTTACTATATTGCAGACGGACAGACCTTCAGCTTCCCCGAAGGCTTTGCTTTAAAATTCCGTATGTATACCGATGCAAAAGACCGCACATGGAAAGACGGTTCCCTGCAGGCAACCAGCCAGGGCGGTGCTAACGCAGGTACAGCAGGTAAATTTACCTACAGCAATGTAACATACGAAGATTTAGGTATGGCGACCGGTATCAACCACGAAATCGAGCCCGGTGCATACTACGTTCGTAACTCCATGATTATGGATGCAGAGGCATATCCTGTACCCGGTTTCGATGACAACGGTGCCTGCAATCTGGAGATTATGAACGAAGACGGCAACCGTTTCGTAAAAACAACCGGTACCTCTGACTACGGTTCCTTAACCTCCGGTGGTGTGCAGATGAAAAATAAACACACTTACCGCATCAGCGTAAAAGCAAAAACAGAGGGATTGGCAGAAGGAGAAAGTAAACCCTTCACCGTAATATTAAACAGCGCAAACTCCGCACTGCAGGAGGATGCAGATTATCCTTACAAACATGATGCCAGCTATATATTCTTAAACGGTAACCCGGAATACCCCAATGGTATCGGCGGTGAAAAACATAAGTGGTTCGTAACCAACGAATGGCAGACCTTTACCATGGATTATACCGTATCTTTAGGTCTGAAGGACGGCATGAGCGAAAGTGCTCAGGCAATGCCCATCACACCAAGACTTCAGTTCCGTTTAGGTGCTAATGCAGAGCAGATGGGCGCTGTTACCTATCTGGACGATATCTCTGTAACAGACCTGGGTATTTTAGATGAATCCTTGATGGGGAACGGTAAATATGCAACCGTTTCCGACGTAACATTTGAAAAAGTCGGCAAGAGCGGTATTAAGGTGGATTATAACTACAATCCCTATGTAGATGAAAAAGAAGACCGCGCACAGTCCTTGATTCGTGCATTTATCGAAACAGAAAACGGCGACAGAAACATCGGTACCTTCCAGGCAAACGAAGTGTTCCAGGTTCCTGCTTCCGCTCTGGGCGAAGAAATCAGCTATGAAGTTATCCCCGTATCCACAGAAGGCGTTGTGGGTAACGGTGCAATCGCAACCTGCGAATACATCTTTGATTTGCTGATTGGCAAGAGCCTCACAGTGAATACTGCAAAAACAGAAGCAACCTGGAAAGTAGATGTGGATGCAGCGGATGCAAACGCAAACGGCTATTTGGTAGGTCTGGCGGCGTATGACACAAACAACCAGTTGGTTGCAAGCAACCTGGAAACCTGCGCAGTAAATGCAGGCTCCAACAGCTTCGGCGACACCTTCTCCGTTCCGGCAGAAGCTGTGAAACTGAAACTGTTTATCTGGGATGCTGTAACACTGGCTCCGCAGGATGAAGTTTTAGAAAAAGCTCTGCCTGCACCGATTGATGATCCCTTTGCAGGTGACGACGAAGTCAACATCGTATTTGTCGGCGACTCCATTTATGCAAATGCAGGCGCAGGCAGCGAGCAGAATGGCTTTGTATATCAGGTTGGCGAATGGATGAAACAGAATTACGCAGCCGAGGGCAGAACCATCAACTGGTACAACACCAGCTACGGCGGTACTACAACAGACTATACCTTCGTTCGTTTCCAGCGTGATGTTATTGCGAAAGACCCCGATATGGTATTCTTCTGCATGACCTGTAATGACGGTAGCGGAACAGAAACCATCCGTAACGCAGAAAGCTGTATGCGTATGCTGGCTGAACTGGATAACAAGCCTTACGTTGTTCTGACACTGCTCACCAACAGAGGCTTTGGTAACAGCACAGTAAAAACAGAACAGGTTGCAAACTTCTACGGTCTGCCGTACTTTGATAACTTCGAAGCACAGAGAAAAGCAGTGGAAGCAGGCACACCGGTTGAAGATTTGTATACCAACGACGGTGTACATCCCAACCCCGCAGGCTACAAAGTGATTGCAGATGCATTAAACGAATGGATTGGCACAAACAGAAACTTTGCCCGTCCGTTAAACCGTGAAGACAAGCTGGTTGAAAACAGCGGCACAATCGGCGCTATGGAAGTATTCTCCGCAAAAGATTCCCGCGTGACCAGAACCGGTGACTGGGAGGAAGGCGGCAACTACTTAGTAACCAGAACAACAGGCTCTGTATTAGAGTTTGACTTTACCGGCGATATCTTATGCTTCGAAACAGCGTTGCATCAGTATGCAGGTAAAATCGAGGTGTATATCGATGACGAGTATGTATGGACAGACAACCCGTACTACAATATGGCAGGTCACCAGATGACCGTTCGTAACGGTAACTTCAACTTCGACTTAGAACCCGGAGATCATCATGTGGTTCTGAAAGTGGTTGACGGTGACAACACCGCAGAACAGATGGAAACCAGAATATACAACATCTTTGCAGGTTCCTGGAAATAAGAATGTAAAAAAAGTTCAGACCGTCAAAAGGCATTTATAAGCCTTTTGACTACGAGCAAACTTCACCCTCGCTGTATCTGTATACAGCTTCGGGCACCCAATGCGCAGGCATTGGTTCTGTTTGCTCATTCTGAAGCATTTTTTCCTATTCTTACAGAATGTAATGTGGCAGTTCGGATTTCTTTTTGAAGTCCGAACTGTTTTTTTGGAAAAAACTCTTGCAATTTGCACAAAAATTGGATATAATATAAATTAAGTATATATACATATATATTTTACTTATCATATATCATTTTGGAGAGGAGATAACACTATGAAAAAAATTCTTTCATGCATGCTGGCTGTTGCTATGATGCTGTCGCTTTTATGCGCAGTTCCGGCGCAGGCAGTTCCCTTCGAGGAATATCCTTATGTGTTTGAGGATTATGAAGAAGGTATCGGAAAAACGTACACCAGCGGTCCTGCTGTTACCTGGGCAGAGGGTGAAGGTGCCAACGGAAGCAACGGTTCCTTGTATGTAAAGCTCACGGGTACCCAGAACCACGACATCGCTATTGGCTGCACAAAAGCACCGCAGAAAAATGCAAAGCTGAAATTTTCTGCATGGGTAAAAATGGACAACACAGAGGTAAAAAACCATACCGTAAGCTTTATTGTATACGGTCAGGTTCGCTTCCCCTTAACGGATGCAAGCCTAGCTGGTGAAAATGCTCCGGATCACGTTGTGAAAAGCGGTTGGTTCCAGGTGTTCGCAACAACCACAGGTCTTAAGAAAGGCGAATGGGTTTATGCAACCACCACAAACACCTGGAATGGTAAATTGACAGCGTTCCCCACAGCAGGTTACGGCGGTGCTACCGGAGGAGAAGTAAAAGAGTCTGATGACATCTTGTCTTTTGACAGACTGGCTCTGCGTGTTGCAGGCGGCGGAACAGATTACGCAGCGGAAGAAGGCGTAAAATCCGTAAACTACTATATTGACGATATCACCTATGAGCTGGTTCCCAATGATATGGCAGCCGAAGACACCATCGGCACAAACATCGTGCAGGGCGGTGAAATGGACACAGCCTCCGACCTTTCTAAATTAGGCGTAGGCGGTGCTCCCGAAATCGTGACTGCAACAGAGGACGATCCCGCTCCCGATGGTTCTGCAGGTTACCTGAAAATGAAACCGAAGGACGGCGTTCAGTACTGGCCGCAGATTTCCCAGACGATGCACTGGCAGCCCAACCATCTGTATCACGTTTCGTATTACATGAGACTGGATACTCCCAGAGATGAAGGCAAAGAAACGGCAACCGTTATTTCCAGTAACGACGGCAAAACTTCTTTAGAAATGACAACCGCAGGCTCCTGGCTCCTGCAGCTTTGCGGCGCAAGAATCCAAGACCCCAACGGTATGAACACCGAATACCCGGGTAAGATATCCTACGAGGTAATGAACTTTGATAACGGCTGGCAGAAGGTGGAATATTATTTCACACATGAATATAAAACCACAGCAAACCAGCAATTTACCACATGGCTCCGCCTGTTCCCCAACAGAAATAAGGACGTGCAGACCAATGCTTCCTTCAGCATGGACGCTCTGCGCATCATTGATATGGGCGCCGTATCCAACGGTGACTTTGAAAAAGAGCCCAACGGTATCGTAACCTTCAAAAACCAGCAAGATGTTCAGCAGACAGTGCTGGGCTGGAGCGGTCTTAACGCAACCGTTTCCTATTCTGACGATGTAGCGGAAGACAGCGTTGGCACAAAGAGCATGAAGGTTTCCGTAACAGGTGGTGGCGGTTCTGCTGCACAGGGTCTGCAGATGAAGCAGGACGGCTTATATAAGCTCACCTTCCGTGCAAAAGGCTTAAGCAACACAACGCCCGCACCTTTCGCTCTGGTTTTAGACAGAAATGTAACGAACAGATACACCTATGACGTTTGGGATACACCCGCATACGAATATTACTACGGCACACACAAAATGGTAGAAGGTTCCTGGAATGGTGCTATCGAAGGTCAGGAATGGTATCTTACCAACGAATGGCAGACCTATACCTGCTATATTGATACAAACTTTGGTCTCTTAGAAGGCAAAACATTGGAAGACGCAAAGGCATACCACACCAAATCTGACGGCACACAGGCTTACGACGGTACAACAATGCCCAGACTTCCGGTTATGTACTGGAGCGTGAACGGTAACCCCGTCGGCACAGAATACCTGATTGACGATGTTGCTTTAGAGGCTGTAAACGCATTCCCGGTAATCTCCAATGTCAAGGTAAACGGAAAACTCATCCCCGGAAAAGAAGTTTCTGTAAGCTATGATTATGTAAGTGCAACCGGCGCAAAAGATGCATACACCACCGTGCGCGTATTCGCTGTTGAAAACGGTCAGCGCACAGCACTGGGCTCCTTTAAGGCAGACGAAAGCTTTACGGTTCCCGAAACCGCAATCGGCAAAACATTGGTATTCGATGTTCTGCCTATCGACGAAAACTTCACCTGCGGTCTCTCGGTAACAGCTTCTGCAACAGAAGATGCAGGCGCATGGGCAAAACTGTATGTGGAAGACGATTACAGCGTACGTGCATACTCCTCTTCCGATGCAACCGCAACAGTAATCTTTGCGGCTTATAACGGCAAGGAATTGGTTGATATGAAAGCAGTTCCCGGTGTTTCCTTTACAGCAAACACCAAAACAGACGTTCCCGTTCCTGCAGATTTTGTAGCAGACGGTGCAACATCCGTTAAGGTAATGCTCTGGAACAATGTAACAGCAGCAACACCTCTGTGTGAAGCAGTTACAAAATAATCAATTGATATAACGAAAGCGACAGTTTCCTTTTCGGGAACTGCCGCTTTTTTGTTCTTTTGAGCCTATACAAACGGGAATTGTTGTGGTATAATAAAAAAAAGAAAATGTTTATTGCACCATAAATGACCGAATGATATTTTTATAGAATAGCTATAGAACAGTTTGCAAATGAAGGAGACAATATCGATGGAAAATTTGCTGAAAGATATATTAAAAACCTGCTATCCCTATACCGGGCAGGGGAAGGTTGCAAACTATATTCCCCAGCTTGCAAAAGCGGATGTCACCGAATTTGGTATCAGCGTGATGACGGAGGATGGCGTGATACATAACGCCGGAGATTCGGATAAAAAATTCACCATGCAAAGCATCGTAAAACCCATGATTCTTCTGATGGCGCTTTTGGATCAAGGGGAGGAATGCGTGCGTAGGCTGGTGGGCGTTGAGGCAACGGGAAAGCCCTTCGATGCCTTTAACTACAGCGACCAGGCTTTAAAGAGCGAACATATCAATCCCATGATTAACACCGGCTCCATTGCACTTTGCACACTCATCAAGGGCGAAACCTATTTAGAAAAATTTAACCGCCTTTTGGAGCTCACCAGAAAAATGGCAGACAATCCGTCTTTGGAAATAGACCGTGACGTGTATCTTTCCGAAAAGGAGACCGGAAACAAAAACCGTGCGCTGGCGTATATGCTGAAGGCATACGGGATGCTTCACGATGATGTGGAAGAGGTGCTGGACTGTTATTTTCGCGCTTGCTCTATTTCGGTTACAAGTGTGGACCTGGCAAAAATCGGTTTCACCCTGGCAAACCGGGGAAAGAATCTTCAGACGGGCGAGCAGATGTTCCCGGAAAAATACGCAAGAGACATTAATGCGGTGCTGATGACCTGCGGCATGTATGACGGTTCCGGTGAGTTCGCCTTAAATGTAGGCGTTCCTGCAAAAAGTGGTGTTGGCGGCGGCATTATGGCAATTGTGCCGCACCGTATGGGCATCGGTATGTATTCCCCGGCACTGGATGGCAAAGGAAACAGCGTGGCAGGCATCAAGGCTTTGGAGATGTTGTCGGAGCATCTGGACCTCAGTATTTTCTGATAGACTATAAATTACGGAAAAACGCAGAAGCTACGCGTGGAAAGTGGCGTGCCTCTGCATGAAAAAGATATGATACAACAAGGAGGAAAAATGATGTTTCAGGGAAAAATGAAGGCACTCACATTCAGCTATGACGACGGCGTGACACAGGATATCCGCCTGATTGAAATTTTTAATAAATACGGCTTAAAAGCAACCTTTAATTTAAACTCCGAGCTGTTAGGACAGCCGGGTGAACTGGTGTGCAACGATGTAACCGTTAACCACACCAAGGTTAACCCGGAAGATGTGAAGCACATCTACGAGGGACACGAAATTGCCGTACATACGTTAACCCATCCAAACCTGACAGAAATTGCAGATGATAAAGAGGTGCTCCGTCAGGTGGAACAGGACCGAATCAATCTGTCCGAGTTGGCAGGCTATGAGGTGCTGGGTATGGCATACCCCTGCGGTGGCGTGAACTGCAATGACCGTGTGGCAGACATCATCCGTACCAACACGCCCATCAAATACGCCCGCACCATCACCACAACAGAAAGCTTCGATCCTTACCCGGATTTGTATCAGTATAAAGGCACCGTGTACCACAACGGTGGCTGGAACAAAATGTTCGAGCTGGGCAAGCAGTTTTTGGAGCTGAAAGCCGATACACCGCAAGTGTTCTATATCTGGGGACACGCCTATGAATTTGATATCTTCCCCGAACGCTGGGAGCAATTTGATGCATTCTGCAAAATGATGAGCGGAAAAGATGATATTTTCTACGGCACGAATTTAGAGATTTTGGGATAATAAAAATGAACCTGACAGGATTTATTCCTTGTCGGGTTCTTGGTTTTGAGAAGTTTTCTTCCGATAATCCTTCGGCGACATACCGAATGCTTTTTTGAATACATTGGAAAAATACAACGGGTCGGAAAAGCCGGATAGGAATGCGATGTTTTTCACGGATTCAATGCCGTGATTTAAGAGCGATACGGCATACTTCAGCCGGATGTTGCGCAGATATTCCGTGTATCCCACGCCTATTTTCTCTTTGAAGAGATGGGACAGATATTTGGCGTTATAGGAAAGCTCTTCGGCAATGGTAGAGACGGAAAGCTCAGGATTGGGAAAATCCTGCTCGGTGATTTCCACCATCTGCTTGATTAAGTCATTCTGCTTATCAGATGAGCCGGAAAAACGGGAAAAAGCATAAAGGAGCATGCTTTCTGCGGCAAGGTCGATGCTATCCTCTGCGGCACGGGTTAAGCTGTCCTGCCAGAAAGGAATCAAACCGTCAAACCCGGTGAAAATGCGGTTGTGCTTGTGAATGGAAAAACGGTGCAAAAGCTGGTCTGCACGGCTTCCGCTGAAGCTGATGTACATATACTCGCAGTCAGGCTCCGTAACAGCAAAAACCTCGTCGCAAAAACCAAATATCAGGCATCCTGCGGAAACGGAAAAAGCTGTTCCGTCAAACAGAAACTTTGCCGTTCCTTGTCGGATTAAAAAGGCACGGTGCTGGAGAAGTGGGGTTTCCTGCTGCATGGTTTCAAAGTCTGATTCTAATATGAAGTTTTGCGTTTCTAACGTGTCCTGCGCTATGGCAGGGGTGAATTTACAGATATTTCTGGTGCGCATATGTGCCTCCTGCGATATGAGTTAGCTTCATTATAGCAAACAAAAGAGGAAAGAACAAGCGGTATCAAACGAATTTATATAAAAATATAGAAATATTCCATTGAAACGAATGAATAGCTTGATATAATAAAAGTACAAACAAAAACGGAGGTGTTTTTTATGAAACAATATAAAGTTGGTATTTTCGGTGTTGGCAGAGGAATGCGCTTAGCAACCGATTTTATGAAGCTGAACTGTGACATTGTTGCTATCTGTGACTTTCACGAAGAAAGAAGAGAAAAAGCTGCAAAATCCTTAAACGGCACTGCGGCGGTATATGATAATTTCGACGCTTTCATTGAGCACGATATGGACATCGTGGTTCTGGCAAACTATTTCCACGAGCATGCTCCCTATGCCATCGAGTGCTTTAAACGGGGGATTCATGTATATTCCGAATGCATCAGTAACGGTACCATGGCGGAAGGTGTGGAGCTGATTCGTGCGTACGAAAAAAGCAATTCCATCTACATGCTGGCGGAAAACTATCCCATGATGCAGTTTAACCGCGAAATGAAGCGGATCGTGGACACGGGGACGCTGGGGAAAATCCTGTATGCAGAAGGGGAGTATAACCACCCCGGTGATCCTATGGACATCGCATTTAAAAAAGAATATAACTACTATCCCGAGCATTGGAGAAATTTCCTGCCGAGAACATATTATATCACCCACTCGTTAGGTCCTGTTATGCGTGCCACGGGTGCGACACCCAAACGGGTTACGGCTTTTGCAACCTTTGCACCTGTTACAGGGGCCGTTCCTTCGGCAAGCTATGGCGGCGACCGTGCGGCGCTTGTGATGACGCAGAACGATGACGGCTCGGTGTTCCGCATCACGGGCTGTGCTGCTTTTGGTGCGCATCACAACGCATACCGCATCTGCGGAACAGAAGGGCAGATTGAAAACCTGCGCGGTATGGACGGCAAGGTGATGCTTCGTTATAATGATTGGAGCAAACCGGAAGGGGCAAATGAAACAACTCTTTATAACCCCGGTTGGAACGATAAGGACGAGGCAATCATCATGAGCAGTGGCCACGGCGGCGGTGATTATTTAACGGCAAGATTGTTTATAGAAGCATTAGAAGCCGGAAAAGAGCCGGAACATCCTTACGACATTTATTCGGCAATCAACATGTCCTCTGTTGCCATTCTTTCTCACCGTTCTATGCTGGAGGGCGGCATGCCTTACGATATCCCCGATTTTCACTTAGAGGAAAGCAGAGCAGCATACGAAAACGACAGACAGACACCTTTCTACGGAACTGACGGTTCCAAGCCCAACATTCCTTGCTGTTCTCAAACTGATTATGCGCCTACGGAGGAGCAGATGAAGCTGTTCCGCGAGATGGTTATGGATGAATAAGAGAAAAGCATCTGATTTTGTAAAATCAGGTGCTTTTTTATTTACAAACCAAGAAAAATCTGTTACAATAATAGTAGTACATAAAGATAGAAGGGTTGCTTTGTGAAACGAAGACATGAAATTGATTTAACGGAAGGGAAAATGCCGGGGAAAATTATAGCATTTGCTCTTCCTGTTATATTTTCCGGCTTTTTTCAAACCTTGTTCAATGTGGTTGATATGATGGTCGTGGGAAAGTTTGTGGGTGACCAGGCTTTGGCGGCAGTTGGCTCCACCAACTCCCTGATTAACCTGATGACACAGCTTTTCATCGGCCTTTCCACCGGGGCAACCATTATGATTTCCCGTTATTTTGGCGCAAGGGATAACGAGCGGATGAGCAAATCCTCTCATACGGCAATTATGCTCGGCATAGTGGGCGGTGTTTTCCTGGCGGTGTTTGGCTTCGTATTCGCAAGGATGTTTTTGGAAGCTATGGGCTCGCCCGGTGATGTGATTGACCTTGCAACCACGTATATCCGGATTTATTTTGTGGGAATGCCTGCTGTTATGCTGTATAACTTTTCCAGTAGTGTGATGCGTGCATATGGCGACAACCAGCGGTCTTTATATTTTCTGATGCTGTCAGGCGTGCTGAACATTGTGCTGAATCTGGTGTTCGTGCTGGTATTTCACATGAGCGTGGAGGGCGTTGCTATCGCAACGGTTGCTTCGCAAGGTGTTGCGGCGGTGTTAAACCTTGTGTGCCTGATGAAGGTAGACAACGGCTGCAGAATCTCCCTGAAAAAACTCAAAATATGGAAAGATGAGCTTTTGCACATTTTAAGATTCGGGATTCCCACGGGGATTCAGTCGTCTGTGTTTTCCCTGTCCAATGTGTTTATTCAATCGGCAATCAATTCTTTTGGTTCCACGGCTATGGCGGCGCACGGCGCGGTTACATATTTAGGCAACGTACTGGGAAATGTGTCCAACGGTTTTGCCAACGCCGCAACCACGGTTTGCTCGCAAAACTTTGGTGCAGGCAAGAAAAAACGGATTTTAAGAGGTTGGCTGATTTGCCTGGGTTATGTGGTGGCAATAGAGGCAGTGCTTGGAATCGTCAGCCTCTTTGTGTCTTCCTATTTCATGCGGATATTTACCGATAATGCAGAAACGGTGGAAATCGGCGTGCGTGTTGCCAAAATGTATATTCCATTCTGGTTTATAGGCGGCGCTATGTCATCGACCAGCTCTGCTATGCGAGGAATGGGTGTTGCGGTGTCTCCTATGGTGGTTACGATTTTAGGAACCTGCGTTCTTCGTATCATCTGGATTTATACGATTTTTGCACAGTTCCATATTTTAGAAGTGCTGTATGCCTGCTATCCCGTTACCTGGTTCATCACGGGTGCGGCGCAAATGGTGATGCTTTTGCACAGATACAAACACCTGAGCTTTCCTGTGGTAGAAACGCAAGGGTAGACATATGATTTGTAAATAAAAATGCGACATTAAAAGGAATAAAACCGTGAAGCTGTTTAACGGTGTTATAGGTGTGTTGTGCTGTGCATAACGGTCATATGACAGCGTTGAAACAACTTGAAGTAAAGATTGATTTTGATATATCAGAACGGAGGAATATTATGGGAATAGAAGTATATATTTGCGCAGGAGCTGCCTTTTTGTTTTCGGTGCTTTATGTTGCACTCATTTTCTGGGGTGCGAAGGGAAACCTCAAGCTTTGGGGGAAGAAAAAACTGTTGGCGATTTCTGCTTGCCTGCTTTTGTCCATTTGCTTATGGCGCATGGCGTATAGTGTATATGTAGGCTTTTCAGGGTGGAATACCTTTTTTACGAATCTGTCCGATTCGATTAAGACATTCCTGATGGAAGAAGGATATGAAAGCCTGGCACCAAAAATCAATGAGGTTGTTTCTCATATACCGGGAATGCCGAAAGAGATTCTCGGGATTGTGGCACTGTATTCGACCCTGCTGTTTTTTGCGGCACCAATTACCGGGGCGGTTGTGATTTTGGAATTTATCATACAGATTTTCTCCAAAGTAAAGCAATATGCCGCAAGCAAACGCGTCAAGCGAGAGGCTTTCTATTTCAGCGAATTGAACGAAAGCACTTATGCTATGGCAAAAAGCATCCTGGAAGCAAGGGAGAAATGCCAAAAAAACCAACCGATTATGCTGTTTCTGAATACACATATGGAGCAGGAGGAAGAAAAAAATACAGAGCTTTCCTTGTCGGCAAAAGCTTTGGGTGCGATTTGCGTTGAGGATGATATTTTGCATGCCGCTGTCCGTAAATGCGGAAAGAACACCATTGTGCTGGGCAGTATGGATGAAATGAAAAATGTGCAGACTCTTGTTTCACTTGCAGAGGAAAACTGCTGCCACTGCTTAAATGGTGCAGATGTGATTCTGTTTTCAAATGGTAGAAGTTTTTATAAAACGATAAATGATGTGGCAGAATCCTTGAATGGAAAAGTAGGAAAAATGCCGCAAATTCGTGCTGTGAACGGCTATAACAACATGGTGAAAAATGTGCTGAAGGACATGCCTCTGTATGAGCCGCTTGTGGGACGGAAAATTCCCGAAGAAACGGACGAGCTACCCGAACTGAACCTGACAATTCTGGGCGCAGGGAATATCGGAACAGAAATGTTTTTATCTGCCTATTGGTACGGACAGATTTTGGGATATCAGCTTTGCATCAATGTGGTCTCTCAGGAATCGGAGGAAAGCTTTATTGACAGAATTGAGTTTATCAATTCTGAAATTTTCGGAACTTCCGAGCGTATTCCGGGTGTCTGCAAGACCTCGGAACAGGTGGAGCAGATGTTTTCTGAAAACGGTAGAACAAAGGAGTTTGCCGACCTGATGAGGCTGTTTCCCGATAAAGAGGAAACGGCTGTGCCGTATATGAGATTCCGATATCTGCAAACTGATATCAAAGACGATGATTTTTCAAGAAAACTGAATCTTCCTTTGTGGGAGGATGGCTTCTGCCTGCAGGATACCGATTATTTTGTGGTAGCTTTAGGAACGGATGCAGACAACCTGATGGTGGCAGAAAAGCTGAATAAATATATCAGCGAATACCATCTGAAACAGGGAAAAGGGGAAACCAAAAATACGGTTATCAGCTATGCTATTTATAATTCTGCTTTGTGCCGGATGCTGAACGCGTGTGCCAACACGGAAAAAGAAAAAGCAAATTGGCGGACCTATATGTATGCTTTCGGCTCTTTTGACGAGGTGTTTGCAGAAGAAAATATATACATGAGCAGCGAAAAAGCACGAGAAGAAAATATTTATGCATCCTATAGTAGCGATAAAGTAAATGAAATCAGCTACGATGCAATGGTGTCTTTCAGCGACAAGAAAGAAGAAAATCGCGGAAGAACGCAGTATGACTACTGGGCAAATATCACACGTGCGCTTCATTTGCGGTATAAGGTTTTTTCTGCGGGATACATCAATGCATCGGTGTTCCTTTGCGACTCTGTTCAGAAACGAAATAAAATGTTGGAACAGGCACTTGTTACTTACCGCAAAGAATTGATTCCGTTTGTTGACGATGATGAGGCATTAAAACATGCGAAAAAAACAGCAGACAAATATAAAAAGCTGACATGGCTGGAGCATCGCCGTTGGTGTGCGTTTATGCGTGTGAGCGGATTTACGAAACCGGAAAATTTTGAAATGTATTACCGTTACACAAAATCACACAAAGAAATGAGCCTGAAACTGCATCCATGTCTGGTAGAGGCAACGGCAGAACGCGGAACGCAGATTTTCGAGACTGAAAGAAAGACTCCTGATGCGCTGGATTGTTTGGATACTTTTAGCCGGAACAAATATTATGTGTTCAAAAAGTGGAAAGAGGAAGAACCGGAAAAAACGGCAGAAATCACTGTGGAAATGACGGATTACAAATCCTATGATGCGCCCGGATATGCTTTTTACTGTAATGCGAACGAGGAAATTGTTTCGGACAAGGATGAGATGAAAGAAAAATGATATTGCATGAAACGGTTAAATAGAAAGCGGAACGGATGTGAAAAGAATGACGGCAACGCTGGAACGAAAAAGAAATATCTGTCTTGACCTTGCTAAGGTGCTTGCGGCTTGTGCTGTAGTATGTATTCATATCAAGTTTCCCGGATGGTTCGGGCAGGCTGTGGATGCCGTGGCGAGGTTTGCCGTTCCATTTTTCTTCATGGTCTCCGGATACTTTGCTTGCTACGATAAAGAAGATAAGCTGAAAAAGAAACTGATTCATATCCTGAAAATTTATGTACTCAGTGCGGCTTTATATTTTGTGTATGGTTTCGCAAGAGCTTTGGTTTATGATGTGCAGTTTGCCATGACGCAATATCTGGGGAAATATGCGGATGCAAGGTTCTGGCTTTCCTGGTTGTTTTTAAACAACTCACGTACACCGGGGCACCTATGGTTTCTACCGGCACTTGTATATACCTACGGCATACAGATGCTTCTTCTGAAATGCAGATGGGGATACAAGAGATGCAGTATTTTGGGAATCGGTCTTTTGTGTGTGCAGTTTATGTCAGGGGATATTTTGTCTGTCTTCGGCATTTTGATTCCGCACATATGGCTTCGCAATTTCTTCCTGACAGGTTATCCTTGCTTTGTTGTGGGCATGATGATAAAAAAGCACGAGGGAAATATGGACAAGCAGAAAAGCTTGCTTCCTATTGCCGGAATTACTTTGATTGGTGTGGCAGAATCCTGCTTGTCCCGATATTTTTTCGGCAGAAAAGAAATGTATATTGGTTCTGTTTTGATTGCGGTGGCATTGCTTGCCCTATGCATCAAATATCGGGATAAAAGCTATGGAAAGGTGCTTTCGGTAATTTCCAAAACCAGCTTAAGTGTTTATATTCTGCACTTTATCGTAGACGAGGTTCTTTCCTTGTTTTTGCAAAAGGTGGGATTTCCGTATACGGCAGAGGCGTGGAGGTGGATACAGCCGATTGCTGTGTGTGCGGTTTCTGTTCTGGCGGGGGTTCTGATCCCTGTGTTGTTTAGTATATGCAGACAATATGCGAAAGGAAGGAAGATTAATGAAATTTGAAACAAACACCATCCGAAGCGGATATGACAGAAAGAAATGCTTGGTGCATGCAAGGTGTTGTTTTGCGCCGGATATCGCGGTTGCAACGGCGCAGTATTTAAATGTGGCAGGCTCGGATTTGTTTGATGGACTTCTCATGAGCATCAGCCATGATAAAGGAAAGAGCTGGAGCGAATTTTCTGTGCAGGAGGGGCTTCGTCCCGTTGTGGAAGATGGCGTTACAACGGTTGGATGCGATGCAACGCCTATGTTTCATAAGAAAACAGAAAAAATCCTGCTTTTGGGACAAACCGCTTCTTACGGTGAAGGGGATATGCATCCCGTTTCCGGCAGAAGACAGTCCTTTTATAGTGTGTACGATAAAGAAAAAAATACCTTTTCCAAAATGAAATTTATTAAAATGCCGACAGGGTATGAGGTTTGCGGGAACGGCTCGGGGCAGAGCGTAGAGCTTGCAAACGGCGACCTTCTTATTCCGGTGTATTACTGTGTGCCCGGAAAGCGGAACATGTATTCTGCGGTGATGCGCTGCACATTCGACGGCACAGATGTAGAGTTTCGAGAAATTGGCAATTCCCTTACGGTGGAAATTGAACGGGGTGCCTATGAGCCGTCTTTGGCGTATCATCACGGCGTATATTATATGACACTCAGGAGCGATGAATGTGGTCTGGTGGCAAAAAGTGAGGACGGACTTCATTACACCGACATGCACCTTTGGACATGGGACGACGGCGAGCTTCTTCAGAACTACAACACCCAGCAGCATTGGATGACGGTGGGGGAGAACCTATACCTTGTCTACACAAGACGCGGCGCAGGTAACGACCACGTGTTCCGCCACAGAGCACCACTTTTTACGGCAAAGGTGGAGAATATGCACCTGGTGCGCGGTACGGAGGTTGCCTTAACACCGGAGCGCGGCGCACGGTGCGGAAACTTCGGCGTAACGGCATACGGAGAAGGCAAAGCCGCTGTGATGGTGGCAGAATGGATGCAACCGGCAGGCTGCGAAAAGTACGGAAGCGATAATACGATATTTTTGACGATAGCGGAAGAATGACTGAATGGTTCGGAACATATATATTTTCCGGACCATTATTGTTTTAAAGTGGGATTCTGCTTGTCGGCAAATTTACAATATGTTCATAAAAATCAGATATTAAGGCAAAATATGTTTACTGCCTGCGTCAGCAAGCATATAACCTTACGAAATTTTTGCTTTTTCACATTTTTTGCTTGATAAAATTGCATAAAATTTGCAATAGTTAAAATTTACTATTGAATAATTGACAAAAAAGTGGTAAAATATATTTTGTGTTTTTGTGCTTGTTAAAAATTTTATTAAGATAGAAGGGATTTATATGACAAAAGAAAGAAGAGTAGGTACGGTATCCAGAGGTATCCGTTGTCCCATTATCCGCGAAGGTGATGACCTGGCGGCTATCGTTGCAACCAGCGTGCTGGAGGCGGCTGAATATGAAGGATTTGAAATCCGGGACCGCGATGTTATCTCTATTACAGAATCCATCGTTGCCCGTGCACAGGGTAACTATGTCTCTGTTGACGATATCGCTGCTGACGTGAAAGCAAAGCTTGGCAGTGAAACCATTGGCGTTATCTTCCCCATTCTTTCCCGTAACCGTTTTGCAATTTGCTTAAGAGGTATTGCAAAAGCAGCAAAGAAAATAGTTCTGATGCTCAGCTATCCCTCCGATGAAGTAGGTAACGAGCTGATCAGTCTGGATAAAGTGGACGAAGCAGGCGTGAATCCCTATTCTGACGTTCTTTCTTTAGAACGTTACCGTGAACTGTTCGGTGTAAACAAGCACCAGTTCACCGGTGTGGATTATGTGGAATATTACGGCGACTTGGTTCGTGAATGCGGCGCAGAGGTTGAGTTTGTGTTTGCTAACCAGGCAAAGGCAATTTTAGACTACACCGATTGCATCATCAACTGCGATATTCACACAAGAGCACGCACAAAGCGTATCTTAAAGGCGGCAGGCGCAAAAGTGGTTTGCGGTCTGGATGATATTATGACAGCACCCATAAACGGAAGCGGCTGCAACGAAAAATACGGCTTGTTGGGCTCCAACAAATCTACAGAAGACAAAGTTAAGCTATTCCCCAGAGAATGTCAGGGTCTGGTTTTAGATATTCAGAAAAAGATTGCGGATGCAACCGGCAAGCACGTTGAGGTTATGGTTTACGGCGACGGTGCGTTTAAAGATCCCCAGGGCAAAATCTGGGAGCTGGCAGACCCCGTTGTTTCTCCTGCGTTTACCGACGGCTTAATCGGTACACCCAACGAGCTGAAGCTGAAATATTTAGCAGACAACGATTTTAAGGATCTGTCCGGTGAAGAACTGAAAAAAGCAATCTCCGAAAGCATCAAAGCAAAAGACGGAGACTTAATCGGCAACATGGCATCCCAGGGTACCACACCCCGTCAGCTGACCGATCTGATTGGTTCTCTTTGCGACCTGACCAGCGGCTCCGGCGATAAGGGAACACCTGTTGTTCTGGTTCAGGGATATTTCGATAACTATACAAACTAATTTTTATAAAAACCGTTTGCAGTAGGACAAACGGTTTTTTTTCTTTACTTGAGGAAGCGGGTGTGGTAAAATAAAGGAAAAGGGAGTGAAAATATGTCTTATATCGAAAACTGGATATGGCTTCCCGGAACGCTTTATCCCGAAAAGCAGACAACCAAATACAGTGCATTTCTTCCCGGCATGGAGGAAAGCTATGCGGTGGCGGAGTTTCAAAGAACATACCGCTTTGGCAAGGTCGTGGAAAAGGCGTTGCTTCGTTTCAGCGGAGATACGGAGTTCTGCCTGGAATTAAACGGTAAGGTAATAGCAACGGGCCCTGCAACGGTAGAAGGAGACTTTGTCGGAAACGAAAAGCCGCGCCCGAATTTTTACGCCACGGAGCTTTCGGTTGCGCCGAACAGGGATACGTTGGCGTTTTATGCCTTGGTGAAGCAGATGCCCGTCCGCATTTGTGAATACTCCATGGGACATGGCGGATTTATGCTGACCGGCGAAATTGTTTTTTCGGACGGTACAAAAACCGTTATCTGCACCGATGAATCGTGGCAGGTGCGGTTAAACGGCGCATATACAAAGCCGTTTTACTATGATGGAAGAATTAAACCGGATGCGTATGTTTCTGCGGAGGTGGTACGAAATATCTGGAAAACCACCACAGCACCGCTTGCGGTGCGCACGGAACAGGAGTTGATTCCCGAAGGGGAGTATTCCATCGTGCTTGCGTCAGGTGAAAAACGGGAAACAGAGTTAGAGCTTCCCATGATTTACGCCGGATTTCTTCATGTTGTAGCCGAAACCGAAGAAGAGCTGGAAGCAGAAATCGTTTCCGTGGAAACTGTTCGAGAAAGAATCTGCGAAACCTTTGTTTTTTCGGGGTATACGGATTACCGTAGTCTTCAGCTTCACAGTGCAGGCAAGCTTATCGTGCGGGCGAAAAACAATGGAGAAAAGTCTGCAAAGCTTACGGTGACCTTTATCGAAACCCACTATCCCATTTTGCAAGAGGCAAAAACGGTGACAAGCGATGAAGAGCTCAATCAGCTTCTTTCAGTGAGTGCCCATGCGTTAAAAATCTGCCGCCAGCTGCATCATTTAGACAGTCCGGCGCATGTGGAGCCTCTGGCTTGTACGGGAGATTATTATATCGAAACCTTAATGAATCTGTTTGCTTATGGTGACATGAGCCTTTCGGCGTTTGATGTGCAAAGAACGGCAGAACTGCTTCGCCACAACGACGGACGGATGTTCCACACCACCTACAGTTTAATTTGGGTGCGGATGCTCTATGACGTATATATGATAACGGGAAACAAGTCTTTGCTGAAAAAATGCGAGGATGCGCTCGTGCTGCTTCTCAATCGGTTTGAAACCTATATCGGTGAAAACGGTCTCATCGAAACACCGCCTGATTTTATGTTTGTGGATTGGATTTATATAGACGGTCTTTCCATGCACCATCCGCCGAAAGCACTGGGGCAAACGGTTTTAAACCTGTTCTATTTTTCGGCACTGGGGTATGCGGCGAAGGTGTTTGAACAGTTAGGTGAGCCTGCAATGGCATCGGATTGTCTGGTAAAACAGAAAAAACTGCAGATGTCGGTGAATACGCTTCTGTACGATGCGGAAAAAGGCTTGTATTTTGAAGGACTCAATACCAAAACGCCGGAAGACCTTTTATATGAATATATGCCGCAGAATGTGGAAAAACGGTATTATCTGCCTCAGTCTAATATCCTGGCGGCATATGTAGGAATCTGCGACCGGGATACAGCCTGCAAGCTGATTGATAAGGTGATGTCGGGGGCGTGCAATGGAGATTATCAGCCTTATTTTGCTCACTTCCTCATGGAAGCTATTTTTGAAAACGGCATGCGGGAAACGTATACTTTAAAAGAACTGGAAAAGTGGAAACCGTCGATAAAAGAATGCTCTAAAGGCTTGGTGGAAGGTTTCCATGCGCCGGAGCCTACCTACCAATTTGACCACAGCCACGCATGGGCAGGTACACCGCTTTATTCCTTGCCGCGCGCTCTTTTGGGGCTTCGCATTTTAAAGCCGGGTATGAAAGAGCTTTCTTTATCCCCGTCCCTTTTGGGATTGGAGTATGCAAAAGTAGAGCTTACCACGCCTTACGGTATGGTGGTATGCGAATGGGACGAGCAAGGTGCGCCGCATATTACCCATCCGGAAGAAATTAAAATACATATGAAATAACAAAAAGGTTGAGCAAAAAGCTCAACCTTTTTGAGTTATATAAATTTATCGGATGTCTTCCACCACAGTTTCTGGCGACTCTAACAGCTGCTCGGGATGCTCGCAGATGCGCTTAAGCATTTTAAAGGCAGTTGCGTAGTAATGACCGTCGCAAATGCGCTCGTCGCACATTAAGGTAAAGTCCATCACGCGCTTTTTTTCTACCTCGCCGTGTTTATTTACGCTGTATTCCGTCCGCTTGGCGCCGATGGCAACGAAGATGGGCAGGTTGCCGAAGTTATACAAATGATGATAGATGGGTGGAATGCCTAAAGAGCCCATGTTGGTAAGAAACATGGAACCGTGGAACGGGCTGAGCTTGGTTAAAAAGCGGGGGAGCAGACCGAAATAGTCTAACAGCTTTAAAAACCAAACTACGAATTTTAATAACACATTGGGAAGCTTCATCAGGATTCTTGCGGCGGTGTCCATATTATTATGGTCGCCTTCCTGGCGATTCAGCTCAAGCTCTTTTGCCAGATTATTATAAATATCCTTTAAGGTGTCTTCCGGTTTGGCATAAAGCTTAACCACCGTTTCCGGTGCGTTCAAAGCCATTTCCTTTTTAATGGTCAAACAGATTTCAATACCGTTTCTGGCATACACGCGCTGACCACGGATGAATCGGTTCATACCCGGAAGACGGGAGACTACGCGAACGTAAGACGCCATAATGATATGCATCATACCAAGACCTGCCATGCCTTCGTCGCGCATTTTGCGGATGAAAGGCTCGCATTTTCCAATATCAATAGTTGCAGTAAAGGAATTGGAGGAACCACTTCTTGTGGGCATAATAAAGGGGGCAACGGCATCCATGGGGCTGCCGGTTTTGATTTTTCTGCCTTCTTTTTGTCTCATCTGTGTACCTCTTGCTTTCTTTTTTTTACAATTATTTACATTTTATCATACTTTCCGACAAAAAACAAGAGGAAAAACCTGGAGAGTGCTTTTTTGACCCAAAACGAAAGAATCGAAAGAAAATCGAAAGAAAATCGAAAGAAAAGTATTGACTTTTTTGAAATTTGTTGTATAATGGTATTGTAAGAAATTGTGTGCCCAAAAAAGTGCACAAAAAATAAGATAAGAAATGAGGGTTTTACAATGAGCAAAAACTGGGCAAGTGTAGATTTAAACACCGTTCCCAATATGGTATCCGCGACCGTTCCCGGTCCAAAATCCGTGGAATACCACGAAAGATGTGCAAAGTACATGAAAGGCTATTCCAGCCAGGTAAAGCTGTTCCCCGTAACATTTGAAAGCGGTTACGGTTATACATTAACCGACGTGGACGGCAACAAATACTTAGACTTTTCTTCCGGTATCTATGTAACCGGATTAGGTCATTGCCATCCGAAAATCAGTGAAGCTGTTGCAGAGCAGGCTAAAAAGCTGATGAACTGCCATGACTTTACCACAAAGGTAAAGATGGAATTGGTTGAAAAGCTGCATGAAATCACCGGCGGCAGATTCGGCGGTTTCCAGTTCTACGATTCCGGTACCACAGCTGTGGAAGCAGGTCTGCGTTGTGCAAGAGCTGCAACAGGCAAGCAGGAATTCATTTCCTTCTGGAGAGACTTCCACGGTAAGACTTACGGCGCAAATTCCTGTGCTGTTGTAGGCCCCGACACCCATATGAGAGCACCCGGCTTCATGCTGGCTCCCAGACCCAATCCGTATCGTGACTTCTTTGGCAGAACGCCTGAAGAAGCTTGGAAAGATTCTTCTCCCTACATCAGAATGATTGAGGGTATTTTAGATAATCAGTGCGCAAACGGCGGCAAAAATGTTGCGGCAATCGTATTAGAACCCGTTCAGGGTTGGGGCGGCTCCATCATTCCTCCCGACGATTTCCTGCCCGCACTGCGTGAACTGTGTGACAAACGCGATATTCTGTTGTTTGCTGACGAAGTTCTCAACTGTATGG
This sequence comes from Clostridia bacterium, assembly GCA_017396465.1. Lineage (GTDB taxonomy): Bacteria > Bacillota > Clostridia > UBA1381 > UBA9506 > Congzhengia. Next base: position 30,062 of record JAFQLU010000082.1, read on the forward strand.
CAAGAACCGGTTCCTGGCTTGCTATGGATCATTGGGATGTTACTGCTGATATTACCACACTGGGTAAGGGCTTTGGTAACGGTTTCACTGTAACCGCTCTGGCAGTTTCCGAGGAATTAGCTCCTGCAATCGAAAAGATTTCCGCTTCCTCCAGCTACGGCGGCAACCCCATGGCTTGCGTTGCGGCGCTTGAATCCATTAAGGTTATCGAAGTAGAAAACCTGAACGAACGTTCCAAGCACTTAGGCGAAATCATGCTGAAGAGAATGCAGAAGATGATGGAAGCACATCCCATTATCGGCGATGTTCGTGCAATTGGCTGTCTGCAGGCGATCGAAGTCGTAAAAGACAGAGAAACCAAAGAACCTTTCGCAGAAGCAGGTACCATGATTTACCAGAAAGCTTTCGAAAAAGGTCTGGCTTGGGTTCCCTCCGGTCACATCCTGCGTATGTCTCCTCCCATGATTTTAGACGATGAAGCGGCTCTGAAGGGTCTCGACATCATCGAAGAGGCAGTGGCAGAAACAGAAAAACATTTCGGTTATTAAGATGCGGCGTCAAAAATAGCATAGACCGTGCAAAACAAAAAAAGCCAAAGCTTTTGTTTTGTGTGTAATACGAAGAAGAACATCTTTCGGTAGAAATTTGCTTTGCAAATTTCTTTAGATGAAGGTTTTGTACTTTGCGAGAACATCACCTCTCGCTGTACCGTATGTACAGCTTCGGGATTCTGTTCTCACAATCTATACCTTTTTTATCCGCCTTGTCCGGGTGAAACTATAAAAAGAAAGAGGGCTGTTGCTATGGCGGCAGCCCTTCTTTGAAATGAAGGAGAACATTATGAAAACAGTAAGATTCGGTCTCATCGGCTGTGGCCTGATGGCAAGAGAATTTGCTTCTGCCGCTGCACGCTGGTGTCATTTAACAGACGATATTCCCAAGCCTGAAATCGTGGGTATTTGCTCCGTTGTTCCCAAGGAAATGGAATGGTTTCAGAAGAATTTTCCCGAAATCAAGTATGCGGTAGCTGATTATAAAGAACTTCTGGAAAAAGACGATATCGATGCCATTTACTGCGCGGTGCCTCACAATCTGCATGAGCAGTTCTATATTGATATCATCAAAAGCGGCAAAGCACTTCTGGGCGAAAAACCCTTTGGTATTGATAAAAAAGCCAACGAAAACATCTTAAAGGTATTAAAAGAAAACCCTGATGTGTTTGTTCGTTGCTGCAGTGAGTTCCCCTACTATCCTGCCATGCAGACCATGATTAACTGGTATAAAGAAGGCAAGTTCGGTAAAGTTTTAGAAATTCATTGCGGATTCAACCATTGCAGTGATATGGATGTGAACAAGCCCATCAACTGGAAACGTATGGTGAAATTCAACGGTGAATACGGATGCTTAGGTGATTTAGGTATTCACACACAGCATGTTCCGTTCCGTTTAGGCTTTAAGCCGGAAACCGTTCGTGCTCACTTCAGCAACATCATCAAAGAACGTCCCGACGGCAAGGGCGGCACCGCAGTTTGCGATACATTTGATAACTGCACCATCTTTTGTACCACACGCAATCAGGACGGGGACGAAATTCCCATGACCTTTGAAACCAAGCGTATGTGCCCCGGTTCTACAAACAGATGGTTCTTTGAAATTTACGGCATGGATTGCAGTGCAAGATTTTCCAGCGACGATGCCAACGCATTCTATTATACCTCTTCCTGGGGCAAAGAGCAGTCCTGGAACCGCATTATTATTGGTTACAAGCCTATGCTCCCCACCATCACAGGTCCTATTTTTGAGTTTGGCTTCGCCGATGCCATTCAGCAGCAGATTGCGGCATTTATGTTGGAATACTCCGGCGTAGAGGTTCCCTTTGGTCTCTTCACACCGGAAGAAACCGCTCTGTCTCACACATTGGCAACAGCGGCTCTTAAGTCGTTCTACAATAAAACAGTTGAAGTGATTGACTGATTCACTCAACCGCAAGGCGAAAGCTTTGCGGTTGTTTTTTTTGTTGCATAAAACAAAATTTTATGGTATACTGTAAAAAAACGGAGAGGAGCAAAACAAATGATTTTTTACTATATCAGACACGGAGATCCGATTTATGATCCTGACTCTTTGACGCCATTAGGACGCCGCCAGGCAGAAGCCGCAGGAAAAAGGCTTTCTGTGTTCGGGGTGGACAAAATTTACGCATCGTCTTCCACACGCGCCATTCAGACATCGCAGCCCACCTGCGAAATGCTGAAAAAAGAAGCGGAAATTTTAGACTTCTGCAATGAAGGACACGCATGGCAGGAGTTTTCGACGATTGATGAAGAAGGTAACCGTACATGGCTGTTTCACCACGGTGAAACCAGAAAGCTTTTTGCGGAAAAAGAAGTGCGGGATTTAGGACACAGATGGACTAAGCACCCGAAATTTACGGAGCATCAGAAGGGAATCGACCGCATCCGCAAGGAATCGGATGCATTGTTTCTGTCTTTGGGCTATGAGCATATTCCCGAAACGGGAAAATATAAAGTGATAAACGGAAACGATCAGCGTGTGGCGTTGTTTGCCCATCAGGGATTCGGTCTGGCGTTTTTAAGCTGTGTATTAGATATTCCATATCCCCAGTTCACCCTGCATTTTGATATGTGCCATTCCGGCATCACGGCGATTGATTTTCACGAAGAGGACGGCTTTGCTTATCCGCGTGTGATGATGCTCTCATCTGATGCACATCTGTATAAAGAAGGCTTACCTTTAAACTACAATCACGAAAAAAGAGTATAAACATGAAAGAACGCAGAAGATATCTTCTGCGTTCTTTTGTTATGCTTATTGGAACTGGGAGTTATAAAGCGTGCTGTAAAAACCGCCCTTTTGTATCAGCTCATCATGGGTTCCCGATTCAGTAATTCTGCCGTTTTGCAGGACTAAAATCCGGTCGGCATTTTTGATGGTGGAAAGTCTGTGAGCAATCACAAAGCAGGTTCGCCCCTTCATCAGCTCTGCCATGGCTTCCTGAATTTTGATTTCCGTTCTGGAATCCACGTTGGAGGTGGCTTCGTCCAAAATCAGCATCCGGGAGTTGGCAATCATGGCACGTGCGATGGTAATAAGCTGGCGCTGACCTTTGGAAATGTTGATGCCGTCATCGGTGAGAACAGTATTGTATCCATCGGGCAGGCTTTCGATGAAGGTATCGATTCTGGCGGCCTTTGCGGCGGCTTTCACTTCCTCTAAAGTGGCGTTTTCTCTGCCGTATGCAATGTTTTCAAATATGTTTCCGTGAAACAACCAGGTGTCCTGCAGAACCATGGTATAGGCGCGGCGCAGGGATTTCCGTGTGATATCTCTTGCGTCGGTGTCATCGGTGAAAATAGCACCGCCACACACATCATAAAACCGCATCAGCAGGCTGATGATGGTTGTTTTTCCTGCACCGGTGGGGCCAACAACCGCAATGGTTTTGCCCGGCTCGGCAAGAAAAGAAACATCCTGCAGGATGGTTTTGTCAGTTGTGTAGCCAAAGGTGACATCCTGAAAATCCACCTTACCGGTCGCGTCTGTTAAAACTACGGCGTTTTCCGCGTCCTCCGGCTCCGGTGCTTCGTCAATGATGCGGAACACACGGTCTGCGGCGGAAAGAGCAGACTGCAGTTCGTTTAAAATGTTGGCAAACTCGTTGATGGGGCCTGCAAACTTACGGGAATACTGCACAAACTGCGCAACACCGCCCAAGGTGATAAAGAAAAGAGAACCCACCTTGGCAACACCGCTTTGTGACAGCATATAAAGAATACCGCCCAGAATCATCACCAAAGATATGGAGAGGTTGTTGATAAAATTCATGGAGGGCCCCATCAGACAACCGTGATAATCGGCTTCGTAGTAGGCATCCATAGAATCCGTATTGCGGAAATTGAACCGATTCCCGATTTCATCCTCTCTGGCATATGCCTGAATTGTTCGGCAACCGGAGAGCATTTCCTCGGCGTAACCGTTCAGCTCGCCCAGCTTTTTGGAGCGGCGCTGGAAAAGGGGTCTTACGCGCTTGGCACGATATCTGGTAAAGAGAATCGCGATAGGAACCGTAACCGCAAATACGGCAATCAAAGGCTTTGAGATGTTCCACATAAAGATAAGAGAGCCGATTACGGTGTAAAGACTGGTCATGATCTGCACGAAATCGTGAGAAAGGGAGCTGTTGATGGTGTCAATATCGTAAGAAATATGGCTGATGATATCGCCGGTGGGGTGGGTGTCGAAAAATCCTACGGGCAGCACAGTCAGCTTTTCAAAAAGCTGACGGCGCATGGTGTAGACTATTTTTTGGCTGAGCCTTAGCATCAGAACCGCCAAAAGATAGGAAAGTATGGCGGAAAGCACATAGCAAACCAGCATTTTGATAACGTTGCTCCAAACGGTGGCGTAATCCACGCCGCCGGGATTGGCGATGGCATCGATGGCGATGCCGGAGTATTTGGGTCCTAAGAGGGCAAACTGGTTGGAAAGAAGCGTCATCAGGATTGCCGGAATGAACAGATACCATTCGTGCAGAATGTATCGGAGCAAGCGAAGGAGCGTGCCTTTGGATGCTTTTTTGTTTGGTTCCGGATTTGTGTTTTTCTTATTCAACAAAAGCACCTCCCATCTGGGAATCACTGATTTCACGGTATTCCGTGCAGGATGCAATCAGCTCGTCATGGGTGCCGATGCCGATAATGTGCCCTTCGTCCAGCACCAGAATCAGCCCACAGTCTTTTACGGAGCTGACGCGCTGTGCCACGGTGATCACCGTTGTGTTTGTTTTGTGCTCGCGAAGTGCTTTCCGAAGCGCCGCATCGGTTTTATAATCCAGAGCCGAGGAACTGTCGTCCAGAATCAGGATTTCGGGACTGGCGGCAAGGGCACGGGAAATCAGAATGCGCTGCTTCTGACCGCCGGAAATATTGGTTCCGTGAGGGGAAAGCACGTGGTCGTAACCATCGGAAAAGGCTTCAATAAAATCCTCTGCCTGTGCAATTTTTGCAGCCTCTTTTACGGCTTCTTTCGATATATCCCGCCCAAAGCGGATGTTTTCTTCAATGGTATCAGCATAGAGAAAATCGTGCTGCAGCGCAGAGCCGAACATGGCATAAAGCTTGTCTTTTGGTATGGTGCGGATATTTTCGCCGTTTATGTAGATGCCGCCTTTGTCTGTATCGTAAAAACGGAGCAAAAGCTTCACCAAAGTGGATTTTCCCGATCCGGTTGCGCCGATGATGCCTAAATGTCCACCTCGGGGCAGGGCAAAACGGATGTTTTCTAAATTGTTTCGCTTTCCGTTATAGGAAAAAGTCACATCGTCAAACAGAATATGCACTTTCGTTTCTTTGTCGGGGAAGTTATCCTTGCTGTCAACGGTGATATCCGGCTCTGTATTTAACACTTCGGCAATTCTCGTTGCAGAGGCGGCACATTTGGTATACATGGTGAACATACGGGTCACCGCCATCATTGCCATGGAAATCTGCGTGAAATACTGCATAAAGGCAATTACGGTTTCCGGCTGGGACAGACCGGCGGTTACGCGACCTGCGCTGATGGCGATAACAGCAACACTACCGATATTCATAAATAGAGTCATAATAGGATGCACGCTTCCCATAATCACGCCGGCGCGGGTTTCTTCTTTTACTAAATCGCGGTTCACACCGTCATAGCGATTGTGCTCATAGTCTGTTTTGGAAAGGGCTTTGATAACGCGGATGCCCTGGGCGTTTTCACGCACAACGCGAATCATTCCGTCAACAGAGCGCTGAACCTTTGTGTATAGCGGAACGCCGTTTTTGGAAATGGTGTAAATCGTAAAGAACATCAAAGGAAGCACCGCAACCATCACCATAGAAAGATATGCATCCATACACATCGTGATTCCGATGCCGCCAATGAGCATAATCGGTGCGCGGATACCCATTCTCTGCATCATGTTGATAAAGCCGTGCACATGGTAGGTGTCGGTGGTGATGCGCGATTCCAAAGACGGAATGGTGAACCGGTCGGTTTGCGCGGCGGAAAGGTATAGTGTTTTCCGAAATAAATCCCGACGCATATGCTCGGCAAAATTGCGGGCAACCTTTGCCGCCATGCGGTTTGCCGTAACATTCAGCGCGCAGGCGAGAAAAGAGCACACAATCATCAGACATCCCCATAAAACGATATCGGTGATGGATTTTGAGATTACATTTTTTAAAATGTGGCTTAAAATATAAGGTAGCATCAGCTCGGATAAGGTCCCCAGAGTTTTCAGGGAAAAAATAAGCAACATCCGCCTATAGTAACCGTCCAGATATTTCAGAACCGTTTTCAATCAGAGCCACCTCCTGCGTACACAATTTCCATAGACTTGTCAAACATCTTGTCCAGCATATTGTGAAACAGAAGCAGCTCTTCTTCCGTAAAACTTTCTGCAAGGAGCGCATTCCACCTTTTTGTGATTGCCACAACGTCAGGATGGATATCCTGCATCTTCTGTGTGGGAAAAACAAGAAGCTCGCGCCTGTCCTCTTCGCCGGGGGTTCGGGTGATATATCCGTCCTTTTCCAAAACTGCCAGATGCCTTGCAACACTACTTTTGCTGATGCACAAAGTGTGTGCGAGGGCATCCTGCGTCATACCCGGGTTTCTGCAGATGGCGAGAACATAGCTATGGTAAAGCCCCGGAAGCTGCTCGGAAGATTCCCGGGAGCGATACAGAGCTTCGCACCTGCTGATTACATTCATTTTTCTCATAATGGTTGCCATAGGAAAGCCTCCTAAAATAGTTTCAAGTAAAACCGTTTCATATGAAACCATTTTATCATAAGGCACCATGAAAGTCAAGCACAGACGAAAAAAGAGCCGCAGGCTATGGGTAAGCCTGCGGCCCTTTTTTTCGTTACGACAGAGGCTGTGCCTCGTCTAACAGCGCCGTCTGATATTTTTCCAGAATGGAATTTTCTAAAGAATCCCGCATATCCGAGTTGATGGGGTGGGCGATATCCTTGTATTCTCCTTCCGGCGTTTTGCGGCTGGGCATTGCCACAAAGAGCTTATCGTTTCCCTCTATCACCTTGATGTCGTGCACCACCAAAGAATTGTCAAAGGTGACGGAAACGATGGCTTTCATTTTTGAATCTAAATTGATTTTGCGGATTCTGATATCTGTAATATCCATGTGTCAAACTCCTTTTGCTTTATGTTGCTACTATTTTTGGCAGGCTTTACCGAATTTATACATTACAATTTGATGAAATTTTTTTGAAAAGTCTTTTATTTTACAGGGAGATGGTATATAATATACTGGATTGAAGTATGTTTTTCGTAACCTGACAGGAAAGGCAGTATGATTATGACAGATTTTGACTTAAAACAAATAGATAAATCAAAGCAAGTATTTTTCGTAGGCATCGGCGGTATCAGTATGAGCGCTTTGGCGCATATCTTAAAAAACGATGGATACAGCGTTGCCGGCTCGGATTTTAAAGAGAGCGAAACCGTGCAGGCACTTCGGGAAATGGGAATTCCCGTTTCTATCGGTCACGCAGGCGAAAATGTGAAGGATGCAGGCATTGTGGTTTACACCGCGGCGGTGAAAGCGGATAACCCGGAGCTGGTTGCGGCAAAAGAGAAGGGCATTTTAGCCATTGAACGCGCAACCCTTTTAGGCGCTATGATGAAAAACTATAAATTCCCCGTAGCTGTCAGCGGAACCCACGGGAAAACCACCGCAACTTCCATGCTGGCACATGTTCTGTGCAGTGCGGAAATGGATCCGACGATTCTGGTTGGTGGCGTTCTGCCCTTAATCGGCGGCAACATGCGTGACGGAGGCAAGGATTATTTCGTAACCGAGGCTTGTGAATATTGTGCAAGCTTTTTGAAATTCTTCCCGCTTTACAGCATCATCCTGAATGTGGAAGAGGACCACCTGGACTTTTTTAAGGATTTAGAGGATATTATAAACTGCTTCCGTACCTTTGTGGCAAAAACGCCGGAAAACGGCGCAGTTATCGCAAATTTTGACGATGAAAATGTCCGCAAAACTGTTGAAAACTCAGATAAACGCATCATTTCCTTTGGTACCGAATGGGAAAATGCGGATTATACCGCGAAATCCATTATGTTTGGCAACGAAGGCTTTGCAGAATTTGATGTATATCGCAGAGGGGAGCAGTATCTGCACATTCAGCTGAACGTTCCCGGTATGCATAATGTGAAAAATGCGTTGGCGGTGATTGCTGCTGCCGATTTGTTGGGAACAGACGGAGAAGCAATTCAAAGAGGCTTCTTATCCTTTAAAGGCACCAACCGTCGTTTTGAGAAAAAAGGGGAGATAAATGGCGCAATTGTTGTTGACGATTATGCCCATCATCCCACAGAAATCAAAGCAACACTGAAAGCGGCAAAGACTATGGTGGGAAGCGGAAAGGTTCGCTGCGTGTTCCAGCCACATACTTATACCCGTTCTCTGGCTTTAAAAGATGAGTTTGCAGTAGCTTTTTCCGATTGTGACGATTTGGTACTGACAGACATCTATGCGGCAAGAGAAAAGGACACAGGCCTTGTTTCCTCCAAGAATTTAGTGGATGTTATCAACGAAAACAGCCACAATGCCGTATATATCAAAGAATTTGACGATGTGGCAGAATACTTAAAAAAACGGGCACAACCCGGTGATATTATCATCACCATGGGTGCAGGCGATGTGTATAAAATCGGTGAAAATATGCTGAAATGATAGAAGGAGAAGGGAAACATTCTCCTTTTCTGTTAAAAGCTATTGCAATTTTTGTGACATATGCTACAATGACAGTAGCAAAAAAAGGACGAACAAGATGAACATACAAGGCGCAATTTTTGATATGGACGGCACGCTGGTGGACTCTTTAAGCGGCTGGATTGATATATGGAAAGGCATTTCCGATCGGTTTTTAGGAGGAAAACCCTTCTTGCCGGAGCCGGAGGTGGATAAAAAAATCCGCACCATGCTTCTGTCGGATGCCATTTTATATATTCATGAGGTATACGGCATCGGAAACAGCGGCGCAGAGCTTTTGGATTACACCAACGAAATCTTAAGAGATTTTTATAAAAACCGTGTTCCTTTAAAACCGGGCGTGATGGCGTATCTGGAATATTTAAAGGAGAAAAACATTAAAATGTGCATCGCATCGGCAACGGAGCTTCCGCTGATTCAGCTTGCAGTGGAAAGCTTGGGCATCGGTGGATTTTTGTCGGATATTATATCCTGCGCCGATGTGGGAAAAGGAAAAGAAGAACCGGATGTGTTCTTTGCGGCGCAAAAAAGTCTGGGAACCCCGCAGGAGCAAACCTGGGTGTTTGAAGATTCTTACACAGCGTTGAAAACGGCGCACGATGCAGGCTTTCGCATCGTGGGCGTATATGATGCGCTGTCTTATCATCAGGAAGAAATCGCCGGAATGGCAGATATTTACATCGCCAAAGGCGAAACTATGGAAAAGCTGATCGCAGGATAAGAAAGAATCATAAAAATAATCTGAATCAAACAAAATGCTGATTCCTATCGGCGAAATAACATAAGGAGAAGAAAATATGAAAACATCAACAGAAATTCATTCTGCCGCAAACCATGTGGGAGAGCAAAAAGCAGTAGAAATGCTGGCAAAAGCCGGCTTTGACGCGTGGGATTTTTCTATGTTCAATATGTGTAAATATGATTGGGGCAGACGCGGTGACAATCTTTTGGAAAACGACCATTCTTTAGCGGGGACCAACTATCTTGCGTTTGCAAGAGAACTGAAGCATATCGGCGAGGAAAACGGCATCCATTGTAACCAGTCTCATGCTCCGTTTCCGTCCTCATGCAAGCCGATTCGCGACCATTTAAAGCGTGCCATTGAATGCACCGCAGAGGCAGGCGGCAAGATTTGCGTCATTCATCCCTGCAACGACGGAACACCGGAAGAAAACGGGGAAATGTATTTAGAGCTGCTTCCTTTTGCCAAAGAGTGCGGCGTGAAGATTGCAACGGAAAATATGTGGAACTGGGACAGAGAAAAAGACCAGGCGGCTTTTGCGGCATGCATGACGCCGGAAAGCTTTAACGCGCATTTAGATGTAGTAAACGATGACTTTTTTGTTGCGTGCCTGGATATTGGTCATGCAGAAATGCGCGGCACAAACACCAATGCGGTGGAAATGATTCATGCGCTGGGCAACCGCCTGCAGGCATTGCATATTCACGATATTGACGGACACCACGACAACCATCAGATTCCTTTTTCTATGAATGTGGACTTTGATAAAGTGGTAAAAGCCTTAAAGGATATCGGCTATAACGGCTATTTCACACTGGAATCCAGCAACTTCCTGGCCGGATATACGGCGTCTGATGATATATTTGACGGCGTGAAAAAGCTGGCAGACGCCGCAAGAAAGCTTGCAAACATGTTTGAAGCATGATAAGAATATAAAACGGAAAAGCTATCGGAAAGCCGATGGCTTTTTCTTTTGCAGGACTTGCTTTTCTTGTCGGATTGTGGTACAATGAGCGATGGAAAATTAGAAGAAGTGAGGCAAAATACATTGGATAAAGTGAAAAATCAACTAAAAATATCCGGAACTTACGCGCTCGTGTTTTTAAAATGGATTGCCATTTCGGTTCTTGTGGGAATCCTGGGCGGCGTGATAGGAAGTGTGTTCCATATTGCGGTGGATTATGTAACGGAATTTCGTATGCATCACGGGTTTATGATTCTGCTTCTGCCCTTGGGCGGACTTGCCATTGCAGGAATGTATCACCTGTTTGCATCAAAAGGTAAAATCGACACCAACCGCGTTTTAGAATCAGTGAAGGAAAACGGAAAGGTGCCGCTTATCATGGTTCCGCTGATTTTCCTGGCAACGGTTATCACTCACGGACTGGGCGGTTCTGCCGGCAGAGAAGGTGCGGCACTCCAGCTGGGCGGCGGCATCGGATACAATGTGGGCAAGGCTTTGCGCCTGAAGGATAAAGGTATCCGTATCGTTGTGATGGCAGGCATGAGCAGCGTGTTTGCGGCGCTTTTCGGAACGCCATTGACCGCGGCGGTATTCTCTTTGGAAGTGACCTGTGTAGGTGCGTTTCATTATCTGGGACTTCTGCCTTGCGTGGTTGCATCCTTAACGGCTTTTCAGGTTTCACAGTTGTTCGGTATTCCTCCGGTGCGGTTTTCCGGTATCCTGATTGAGGCGGTTTCTCTTCCGTTGATGGCAAAGGTGATTGTGCTGGCGCTTCTGTGCGCAGTTGTCAGCATGCTGTTCTGTAAGTCCATTCACACCTGTGAGCACTTGATGGCTAAAAAAATTCCTAACCGTTATTTGCGCGCTGTTGCAGGTGCGGTGGTTATCATTTTTCTGACCATTCTGGTGGGCTCGCAGGACTATAACGGTGCAGGCATGAATATTATCACATACGCCATCTCCGGTCAGGCACGGCCGGAAGCCTTCCTTTTGAAAATTGTGTTCACGGCAATCACCATTTCTGCAGGCTTTAAGGGTGGCGAAATTGTTCCTGCCTTCTTTATCGGCTCAACCTTTGGGTGCGTTGTGGGCAGTCTTTTGGGGCTTGATGCCGGCTTCGCGGCGGCAATCGGCTTTGTGGCACTATTCTGCGGTGCGGTAAACTGTCCGTTGGCTTCTATATTTTTAGCTTTGGAAGTGTTCGGCGCAGAAGGCCTGGCATACTTTGCCGTTGTGTGCGCCGTAAGCTATCTGATGTCCGGAAACTTCGGTCTGTATCACAGCCAGGAAATCGTATTCTCCAAATTAGACGACGAAGAAGTGCACGCACATACGAATTAAATACAAAAAGGACTTGGAATCTTTCGTTTCCAAGTCCTTTTATTATACCTTTTTTGCAACGAAACGAGCGTGGCGTTCTCTTAAAACTTCGTAAATAATTTTGCCAACTTTGCGGCGGTTTTATATAAAGCTCCTTCCAGCTCTTTTTGTGCGTTTTTCAGTTCTTTCCGGATGGGGATAGCTTGCGGACAATGGGTTTCGCATTTGCCGCAACCGACACAACGGGATGCCGCCGTGGAGTTTTTCCGAAGGGCGGTGCACATCAGGTATTCTTTTAAACCGGTGAACCTGCCGTCGGAATATAATCGGTTATATGCCGCAAAGGTGCCGGGAATATCCACCTGCATGGGGCATGGCATACAGTAGCCGCAGCCGGTGCAGCCCACCGGGATTTTTGCATTGATAATCGCGGTTACCTTTTGAAGCATTTCGGTGTCTTCTTCCGTAAACTCGCCGGCGGAAACATTCGATGCGGTGCGTAGGTTTTCGTCAATCATCTCTAATGAGTTCATGCCCGAAAGCACAACCGTAACCTCCGGCTGGTTCCACAGCCAACGGAATGCCCATTCGGCAGGGGTGCGGCGCACTTTATGGTTTTCCATCAGCTTTTCTGCCTCTTTGGGCAGATTATGCGCCAGCCGACCGCCGCGAAGCGGTTCCATAATAAATACGGGAAGCCCCTTTTGTGCGGCGTAATGAAGACCTCGTCTACCTGCCTGAGAATGCTCGTCCATGTAGTTATACTGTATCATGGAAAAATCCCAATCGTAAGCATCTAAAATAGCAATGTAACTGTCGGTGTTTCCGTGATAGGAAAAGCCAATCTGACGGATGGCACCGCTTTCTTTTTTCTCACGGATCCAGTCGCTGATGCCGAGAGAACATAGCCGTTCCCAGGTTTCTTTATCTGCCAGCATATGCATCAGGTAATAGTCAATGTGGTCTGTGCGAAGTCTCTTTAGCTGTTCTTCAAACAACTTGTCCATTGTCTCGCGGCTTTTGATCAGATAGTGGGGAAGCTTGGTGGCAATATATATCTTGTCGCGAAGTCCGTTTTTCTCTAACACTTCGCCTAAAAGTACCTCGCTTCCGGGATAAATATAGGCAGAATCAAAATAATTCACGCCATGATTTATGGCGTGCAGGATTTCCTTTTCTGCTTTTTCATAGTCTATTTTTGCGCCTTTCCGCTTAAAACGCATACAACCGAAGCCTAAAACGGAAAGCTTGTTTCCATAGCGGTCTGTTCTATAATTCATATGAAACACCTCGTATTTATTTTACCATAAAATTTAGGAATTGCAATAGGGAAAAGGGTTTACAATTGAGGCTGTCTGTGATAAAATAAGTTGGAATAAAAATAAGGAGCAAACACAAATGAAAGAAACCGCAAAAGAACTCAAAGAACTTTTAAACAAAACCTACCCGTACCGCATCGAAATGCACGCCCATTCTCACCCGGTGAGTTACTGCGGAGAGGCGTCTCCCAAACAAGTGGTGCAGATTTATAAAGAATTAGGATACCACGGTCTGGTACTGTCGAACCACTTTGCCTATGGCTACGGTCTTTTGTCAGAGGAAGGCACCAAGGAAGAGCTTCTGGAAAAATATATCGGAGCTTTTGAAGAAGCAAAAGAGGAAGCGGAAAAGCACGGCATGCAGGTGTATTTTGTGGCGGAACTGCGTTTCGCGGAAAATACCAATGATTATCTACTGTACGGTTTGGATAAAGAAATTTTAAGCGAGGCTTACGACCTGCTCCCGGGAACGTTGGCAGAATATCGGGAAAAGGCAGACCTTTCTAAAAGTCTTCTGATTCAGGCACACCCTTTCCGTCCGGGAATGGAGTTGATGGATGCATCCCTTTTGGACGGTATTGAGACCTTTAACATGCATCCCGGGCACAACGGTGCCATCGGACTCTGCGTGAAATATGCAAAGGATAACGGCTTTGCCATCACCACGGCAGGCTCGGATTTTCACCATTTAAACAGAAGCCACGAGGGCGTATCGGCGCTAAGGTGCCGCACGCTTCCCAAGGATTCCTTTGAACTGGCGGAAATACTGAAAAAGGGCGATTATCTGTTTGAAATCGGCGGCGAAGCTATTGTGCTTCCTTAAAACGCGTATCCTTTGAAAGGAGCAAATATAAAAACACATGAAAACGAG